>JAYUWQ010000977.1:0-6845 GCA_043753485.1 bacterium | reverse complement strand
CCCTCGCGGCGCGGCAGGGCGCCACCCATCTATCGGTGGAAGGCCGGTCCGGCGGATGGTTTACCGGCGTCACGGCGGACGCCACGGTGCAGGTGGATAAAATCAGTCAGGAAACCCTCGCCTTCTGGGGCGTGCCGTCCGGAAAGGCCGCGTGGCAGGCGGACCGGGCCGTCGTGAAGTTCGTGGGTCCGGTGCTGCGTCCCGACCAGCTGGCCCTGGACCTGTCGGTGCTGGGCGGCGGGTTCACCCTGCCAGGTGTGAAGCTGACAGATGTCCAGGTGGGAGCCACCATGGGTGGGGGAGTGTTCATCCTGGGTCAGTTAAAAGCCGCTTCCGGCAGCAATACCGCCGTAGCCCAGGGGCAGGCCACGCTGCCGGCCACCTGGGCGGGGATCGCGCAAATGCCCGGCCGGCTGGACCTGACGTTCCAAGCCCCGCAACTGGCGGAACTCCTGCCACCCGGCGTGGAAGTGACCGGCCAGGCGGAAGGGAAGGGCACCGTGGTTTTCGCCAACAGGGTCCTGACCGAAACCACGGCTGAGATCACGGCGGGCGGACTCCAGGTGCAGGGTATCCCGGTCGAATCAGCAGCCAGCCGGGTGCGGTTGGAGGACGGAGTGCTGAAACTCGAGGAAGGAAACGTATGGCTGAATGGGCAAAATACAGTGGCCGTGACCGGGCAACTGGCGCTGCGCGGGACGCGTGATTTTACCGTGAACTGGCAAGCCAATGCCCGGGACCTCGCCACGGTGCCGGCCGCGGTGCGGGCTGGTTTGCCTTGGCCGACAGCGGGCACGGTGATTTCCCAAGGTTCGGCTTCCGGGGCGCTCCAACAGTGGCAGGCCGGAGATTGGCAATCGCTGCACGGCAAGGCGACCGTCGATGTGACCGGACTGCGGATTCAGGAGGCCGCGCTCGATTCCCTGCATTTGCAGGCGGACGCCAGGGCCGGCGTGGTGCAGGTGGAGGACTTGTCCGTGAGGCTGGATGCCTCCAACCGGTTGAGTGCTGCGGGTGAATTGAATCTCACCGATCAGGGCCTGCCCCTGACCGCCCGGGTGAAGCTGGAACTGCCACAGGTCGTCAAAGCCTCGGCTTGGAGCACTCAATTCAAAGGCCCGGCCTTGCGCGGGGGGGCGGTGACGGTGGATTGGCAGGGGCAGGGGATACTCCAGCCGAGGCAGATGGACAGCCGGGGCGAGGTGCTGATTCAGGAGTTGAAAGTGGATGGTGTACCCGAAATCCTGGGTCTCAGTGCCAGCCTGACTCAGTCCGGCAGGGAGGTGAATCTGCCGAAGCTCAAGGCCAGCGCCGGACCGTGGCGCGCGGAAGGGGCCATTTTCTACGATGGCTGGCACTTGACCGTGCCGAAGCTGGAAGCCTTTGTGAAGAACGAGCGGCTGGTGGATCTTGCCGCGAGAATCCCGCTGAAGGGCGGCAAAGTGCTGCCGGATTCGCCCGTCTCGCTCCAGCTTGAAATCGATCAACTGGACGCGGCCAAACTAGCTGCCGCACTGGGGAAAACCTTTCCCGTCCAAGGACTGCTTTCCGCCAAAGGGAACTTTGCCGGCACGTTGGAGACGCTCACGGGCAGTCTGACCGCGGAGGCCACCCGGATCAAACCCACCGCCGCCGGGGGTCCGTCCACCGAACCCGCCACCGTAAAACTAACGGCTCTGGTGAAGGACGGAAACCTTGCCCTCGACGGCACCGCCACTCAGCGCCCGCTGCAGCCGGTCACCCTCTCGGCCCGTCTTCCGCTGGACCTCCCGGCCCTGTTGGAAAATCCTCAAAAGGCGAAATCCCTGCCGTTGAGTGCGCAGGTGAAAATGCCGGCCTCGTCGCTGGCGTTTCTTCCGGCCTGGGTGCCCGCCCTGCGCACCGTGGCAGGCACCGCGGCGATGGATTTCACCGTTTCCGGCACGGTCGGCGGGCCCGTCTGGAAAGGCGGGGCCACCGTCTCCGCCAGCGAGGTGACTTTCGGGGAACGCGCTTTACCCACCGTCAGGGACGTGAAGATCAGACTCCGGGCGGATGAAAAACGACTGGCTGTGGATGAAGCATCCGTGATGCTGGCAGGCGGGCGATTGCGGGTCACCGGCGGGGCCGGAATGGACAATTTCGAGGACCCCGCCCTCGATTTTCAACTCGCCGCCGATGAAGTGCTGGTGGTGCGCGATGAGAACCTCTCGCTCCGCGCCAATGCCGCGCTGACCTGCCGGGGCCGCCTCTCCGCAGCCGAAGTGAAAGGGCAGGTGGACCTGGTGCGGGGACGGATTTTCAAAGAAATTGAATTCCTGCCGCTCTCCCTGCCTAACGATCTTCCGCCGCCCCCTCCGCCGACCACTCTCGGCAGGCAGGGCGCACCGGCCTTGCCTCCACCCTTCGACCGCTGGAATTTTGATATCGCCATTAAAACCCGTGATCCCATCCGCCTGATGGGCAATGTCGCCAGAGGCAATGCGGTGGCCGATCTCCGCCTCTCCGGCCCGGGAGCCCGGCCTGATCTGACCGGCACGGTCAAGCTGGAGGAAATGTGGCTCAGACTCCCCTTCAGCCGGCTTATTATCACCGAGGGGGTCGTCTCCTTCAGCAAGGAGCAGCCCTTCGATCCGCAGATTAATATCACCGGCGAATCCATCACTGGCAGCCGCATGGTGCAGGTTTTTGTGCAGGGCCGGGCCCTCGATCCGAAAGTCAGGCTCACCTCCAGCCCACCGCTTCCGGAAGGGGAAATCGCTTCGCTGCTGGCCACCGGCGTCACCACTTCCGACCTCACCTCCAGCCGGGATGAAGCCGCCGGACGCGCGGCCTTTGTGCTGCTGAAACAGACCTACCGCAAACTCTTCCGCAAGTCCGCCGTTGATACCCGCGATGAGGAGCCGCCGCGCCTGTCCTTTGAGTTTTCCGTCTTCGGCAGCGACCCCTCGCGGCGGGGCGTCTCTGCGGTGTATGAACTCACTCCCAAGTGGCGTGCCATTGGCCGTGTCGGCGAAACCGGCACCTTCCGGGGACTGCTTCACTATCTGATCCGATTCCGATGAACCGTTTGCTCCTGTTCCTTCTGATCCTCTCTGCGGTGGCGCTGCCACTGGAGGCGCAGGAGCCGCGTGCGCCAGTGGCGGCAGGGGTTCCCGTGGAATTGCAGGGAGTCAGCAGTGACATGGCGGCGGCCTCAAGGATCGTGGTGGAAAGGCAATGGGCGCTTTCCGGGGATCAAGCCGTTTCCGCGCCCCTCGCGGATGACCTCGCTTTTTTCCTCCAGCAGCGTTATCTTCAATTGGGCTACCGCGATGCCCGGGTGGACTGGAAGTTGTCAGGCGCGCGGGCGGTGTTGCTGGTGGAGGAAGGCGCCAGGCAGACGGTGGGCCGGATCACCTTCACCGGAGTGGACCCGGAGCGGATGGATTCCCTGCGGAGCTATCTGACCCGGCAGACCCGCGAAAGGGAAGGGCGCCTCGCTAAAACCCTGCCTTTTGTGGAGGGCGATCTTGAGGCTGGTCTCGGGCTGGTGGTGCGTCGGCTGCAGGCCGATGGTTACCTGCTGGCCACGGCCGCCGACGCCGTTTATACGCCCGGAGCAAGCCCCGGCAGCATGGATATCGCAATCGATCTGAAACCGGGGGATCTTTCGGTTTTCTCTGCCTTGCGGGTGGAAGGTGATGCCTCTCCCCTGACAAAAGCGGCGCAGGAAAAAATCACGGCCCTGGCCGGCCAGCCGTATAGCGAAGTCCGCCTGGAAAACCTCCGGAAGGATCTGAAAGGTGACCTTCAGCAACAGGGCCGGTTTGCTGCGGAAGTGCAGGCCGTTTCCCTGCCGGGGACGGAGGGGGACGGGAAGGTGCCGGCAGTCATCACCATGATTCCGGGCGAACCCTTTACCGTGACCGAGGTGCGGGTGGCCGACCAATTGAGCAAAGGTGCGCACCACGTGGCGGAGGCCGTCTTTGCTGCTGCGACCGGCCAGACTTACGCCCCCGAGACACTTGATCTGCTCTACCGCCGGAGCCTTGATACGGGAATCTTCAACCGCCTTGAGGTGGAGCCGGTGGCCTTGAGCGGCAATACGCTGGCCCTCTCCGTGAGTGGTGAGGAGGCCCTGCCAAGGACGCTGGGATTCTTTGGTGGCTACGAGACATTCTATGGCCCGATCGCCGGGATCGAGGCCCGCCATGTGAACTTCATGGATACCGGGAATTCGCTCGGCCTGCGGGCAGAACTGAGAGGCACCGGCGCCAATGGCAGCGTGCAATGGGCCGATCCTGCGGTCTTCAACTCGCGCAATGCATTGGGTCTCGGGGTGGCTCTGGAGAACTTCACCTTCAAGGATTACACCCATGACAGTGCGGGCCTGCGCGGCAGTCTGACCCGCCGGATCAACCGTCGTATCACCGCGGAGATTTTTTCAGCGGTCAGCCTGAATACGGCGGAGAGTAAGGTGCTGACCATGGATGAACTGGGGCCTGATGATTACCAGACCCTGACGGCTGGCGGGCGGTTGATCCTCGACTACCGGGACAACCCGCTGAATCCCCGCTCCGGATGGTTGGCCGGGGCGGCGGTGGAAGGCGGCTTTGACCAGGGCGGAGAGAATGATATCAATTTCCTCCGCACGGATTTCAATGCGTCCTGGTATCATCCGCTGGGTGAATCGTGGCGGTTTGCCCTGGGCGCGCGGGCTTCCTCCCTCGGCACCAACGGCATGGTGGAGGATGTCCCGATCGACCTGCGGCTTTTTAATGGCGGCGGCACCACGGTTCGCAGCTTCGCGGAGCGTGAAATGGGCGCGGATTCCGCCCGGGGCAGCACGCCGCTGGGCGGACTGGCCACCAGCGTGGTCAATGCCGAGTTGTCCTATGAAATCATCCCGAACCTGGAGGTCGCGGCTTTTGCCGATGCCGGCAGCGTGAGCCAGGAGGATTCGTCCCTCTTCAGCGGCGACGACCTGCGGTATGCCGTGGGGATGGGAATCCGCTATCAACTGCCTATCGGCCCGCTCCGGGTGGACTACGGGTTCAATCCCGACCGCCAGTCCGGTGAGGCTGCGGGGGCACTGCATGTGACGTTTGGGTTTGCCTTTTGATGGCAGGTTGCGCTGCCACGAATTATAAGAGGAAACTGGGCTCAGTTTTCCCGGATTTTATAAAAACGCCTGGGTGTGGTCAGGGGGATTCCGGATTCAGTGTAGGTGGTGGAGGTGCCCGTGGCACTGAGCGTGGAGGTGAGGGGAACGCCCCATGACGCCGGATTCACGGAGCCATAAACGGTGTAGGTCCAGTCCGCCCTGGAGGTAAAGGTGACGGCTACGCTGGCGGTGCCGCCGTTGACGGTTCGCACGACGCTGGTCACCGGAATGGTCACCGGCGGGCTGGCGGAAGTGATCCGCAGGCCATTGAGCGGTGTCTCCGTGTCACCGCCGGACTGGGTGCTGTCAAAGTAGAGCACGATTTCATCGGTGCCATTGGAGGTCACGGTGACTTGGGCGCTTTTGTTATCCACCATGCCGGTCGAGATGCCATTCAGCTGGGGCGCCCCGGCGTCCCCGCCGGGGAAGGACGCGTTTGCGGTAACCAGCGTATCCTCTGCGGTGCGGGTGGCATCGGTGACCAGCACCCGGATGATGGCGGACTGGGAGAGGGTGGGATCATGGTGATAGCTGCGGATCGCCCACGTGCCAGCGGGCAGGCCGGTCAGGCGGGCACGGATCATGCCGAAATTGTTTTTCACAAAGTCCTCCGAAAACCAGCCGAGGGGAACGTCAGGGGCATCGCCACGATCGCGCCAGTCCAACCCACCCACGGGGGTGCCGGAAGGGTCGAGGTTATCCAAGGCAATTTGGAACGGGACGCCGGTGCGCGAGAGCAGGTTTGCCGGCGGCAGGTCCGTCCCGTTCGCACCATTGGCGGCACCGATGACCACGGCATTGGCGGCGCCGGGTTCCGGCTGACCGGTGGAAGCCCCCAGATCGATCAAGGCCCAGGTCAAATCCGGCGGACGGGGTCCGGTCCGGGAAAGACGCAGGCCTGCCAGGGGCACTTCCCGGTCCACTCCATCGGCGGTGCTGTCGAAGAAGATGATCACGTCATCGGCACCGTTGGCCGTGACCTGGAAGCGGGCTTCATGTTGGGCGATGAGGCCGGTGGTGAGATTGGCGAACGTAGGAGCTCCGGTGTTGGCGGGATGGTCCGGCCATGAGGCATCCCCGTTCACCGTGGTGTCGACGGCGGTTCCGTTGGCGTCGGTGACCAGAATCCGGATGCCGGCGGACTGGGAATTGGCGGCATCAAGGTGATAGCTGCTGACATCATAGGTGCCCGCCGGGAGTTGTCCGAGGGACGCCCGGATCATGCCCAGGTTGTTTTTGACGAAATCCTCGCCCAGACGGTTGAGCGGAAGGCCGGGACTGTCGCCACGATCCCGCCAGTCGAGCCCGCCGGTCGGAATGCCGTCCTGATCAAGGGTATCCAGGGCCAGTGTAAAAAGTTCACCGGTATCGGCCAACAGAGTGGTGGCGGGGAGATCGATTCCATTGGCGCCATCCGCTCCCCCCCCGATGGTCCGCCCATTGGCAGATCCCGGTTCGGCCCGGCCGCCGGTGGCCCCGAGGTCAATCAGGGCAAAAGCGGGGCCGGGCGGACGGACGACCAAGCCGACGGTTGCGGCGGCGGTCAGGAGTTCGGCTTCGGCGCGCAGCACATAGTCGGTGGTGGTAGTCGGTTGTACAGCAAGGGTGCCAACCCCATTGACGTTTGTTTTGTCATTGACGCTGCCGATTCCATCAATGGAAACCGAGGCATCCGGGCGCACCAGCCAGTTCAGCACCACACTTTCACCGGCATCAATCC
>JAYUWQ010000976.1:0-2715 GCA_043753485.1 bacterium | reverse complement strand
CAGGATACTGGATCCAGTTTCGATCCCACCGCGCTGAAGCGCGTGCAGTCCATGATCGCGTCCGGCGAATTCCATCCCCTCCTTTCCTCCCCCCTCTGACCGGTCATGCTTCCCCATACTCTCATCACCGCTTCGGCAGGTTCCGGCAAAACCTGGCGTCTGACGGTGCGTTATCTCCGCCTCGTCATGATGGGCGCCGCGCCGGAATCGATCGTGGCCCTGACATTTTCCCGCAAGGCCGCCGGCGAATTCTTCAATGCCATCCTGCACCGCCTCGCCGAAGCGGCCGGGTCAACTTCCGCGGGCAGCAGACTGGCGCGTGATATTGGAATGCCGGAGAAAGGAGCCGATGACTTTTGCCACGCCCTCGAACAGCTGGTCTCCCGTCTGCCCTTCCTGATGCTGGGCACGCTGGACAGCTTCTTCATCCGCCTGGCGCGCAGTTTCCCTTTTGAACTGGGCCTCAGCGGGGAGTTCACCCTGCTGGATGACCACCAACTCTCCGTGGAAAAACTGCGGGTCTATGACCGCGTCTTCGCCCCGGATGACAGCGCCACCGAAGCCCGCGCCGAGTTCCGCCGGGCCTTTGCCGAAGCGACTTTCGGCAAGGATGAAATCCGGGTGCGGGCGCTGCTGGATGACTTTGTCAGCAGCTGGCACGCGCAATACCTCGCCACTCCCGATCCTGACAAGTGGGGCAATCCGCGCCGCATCTGGCCGGTGCAGCCACCGGTGCCCGGCCCGGAAGTGGACCGCACGGCCACGATCCTGCGCATCCGCGAGGGACTGGAACGGCTGCCCCTCAAGCCTGGCCACCAGGACCGCTGGCATGGATTCCTCGAATCCGTCGCCGTCCACCTGCCCGGTTCACCGGTGGTGGAACCGATGAAATATCTCTGGGACCGGCTGCTGCCTTTGTTGAAGGAACTGGAGACCGGTTCGGCCATTCTCAAAATGGACCGCAGCACCTATGATCTGGAAGGCCCGCTGGCGGAGGCGGTGATGGTTTTGCTGCGGCATCTCATCGCCGGCGAGCTGGCAGCGGTGCTCCGGCAGACCCGGGGAATCCATGAAGTGGTGCGCCGGTATGATGAAGCCTATCATGCCCTCGTGCGGCGGCAGGGGCGCCTAACCTTCCATGATGTGCAGCTCATCCTCGGTGGCGGGCTGAGTCCCGAGGCCTCCGGCCACGACGCGCAGCAGGCCCGGCTCCTGACCCATCAGGACAACCGGCAACTGATGGACTACCGGCTGGACTCGCGTTACGAACACTGGCTGCTGGATGAATTCCAGGACACCAGCCGGATCCAGTGGCGCGTCCTTGCCAATTTGATGGACGAAGCCATCCAGGACAGCGAAGGCCGGAAATCCTTCTTCGCCGTCGGAGACCGGAAGCAGAGCATCTACGAATGGCGCGGCGGCACTCCGGCACTCTTCGATGAGCTCCAGGCGCAATACAATCTGCCGGGCCTGCCTCCGGAACAATGGCCCTTGCAGGTGGAGCCGCTTTCCCTGTCACAACGATCTGGCCCGGCGGTGATCGCGATGGCGAACCAACTGTTGGGAGACGACAACAGCCTCCTCGAGTCCGGCCTCCCTCCCGCCGCGGTGGCGCAGTGGCACTGGCAACACCACGAAAGCAAAAACGTCAATTACGGCGGAACCGCGCTGGCGATTGAAGTCGATCCCAAAAGGGAGGATTCCGACGACCGCTTTCCCGAGATTGATGCGGCATGGAAACGCGCCGCGGAATTGCTCCGGGAGATCCAGCCGCTGAAACGGGGCCTGACTTGCGCAGTGATCTGTCATCAGAACAAGCGGGCGCTGGCCCTGACGGATTTCCTCCGGGCCGCGACCGGGATGCCGGTGGTGTGTGAAAGCGATCTTTTCATCGCCAGCGACAATCCGGTTACCTCCGCCCTGCTGGCGCTGCTGCAATTCGCCGCGCATCCCGGCGATCAATTTGCCTGGCAACAGCTGCTGATGACGCCGCTGCTGAAAGTTATGCAGGGCCTGCCGCATGAGGCCGATCCCAACGCAAAACCGGAAAAACCCGCCCTGCGCCGGGCGGTGGTGCGCCGGGTGCTCGCCCAGGTGGCGGAACTCGGCTTCCACGACACCTTGCGCGGGTGGTCGGAGGCGCTGATGCAGGAACGGCGGCGGCAGCGGTTGGACCTGGACGCCTTCAGCCGGGGCCGCATTGATGAACTTTGCGGCTGCGCGCGGGAATTCGACAACACCGGCAGCCGCGACACGGATGAGTTCCTGACCTTCGCAAAGTCCTGGACCGAGCGCGGAGACAGTCATGATGGAGCCATCCAGGTCATGACCATCCACCGCTCCAAGGGCCTGACCTTCGATGTGGTCGTGATCCCGGATCTCGGCTATCCCAACACTTTTACGCACCGCCACACCACCGGCCGCGAAACCGATGCCCACGGTGAAGTGCAGTGGCTGACCAAACTCCCCAACAAGGACATCGCCGAAGCCGACCCCGTGCTAGCCCGGGCCCTCGAACGGGCCAACGGTGGGACCTGGTGCGAACGCCTCTCCGCGCTTTACGTGATGGTGACGCGGGCCCGCTATGCCAATTATCTTTTCCTCCCGCCTGCTCCTGACAAACCAGGGAAATCCCCCACCCTGCCGGCCACGGTGCGGCACACCCTCCAACAGCAGGACCCCGGAAAGCTCAGCTTCGCCGGCACGGAGTATCCG
>JAYUWQ010000975.1:0-2717 GCA_043753485.1 bacterium | reverse complement strand
CCGGCAACGCCAAGGTGCTCCGCATGTCCTTTCCCCGCCTCATGGCCCTCACGGGGTATGCCCTGCAGGTGCAGTCCTCGGATGATTTGCAGACGTGGCTGAACGATTTCACGCTCGTGCAAAGCACCCCGGCGGCCAATGGCACCACCGTCCAGCAGTGGGAAAAACCCCTGGATTCCCTCACCCCGCGGCAATCCATGAGGCTGCGCGCCACCCCCGTGCCTTGATCCATGGCCTCCCGGGTTTTTCAAGGTATTGCAGGTAAAAGGATTGCAATACGGCGCGACTTCCTCAGACTGATTTAATACTCCCGCCTATGTCCCAGCTGGATCAAATCATTCTGACCTGTCCCGCCTGTGGGGGACGCTTGCGTGCGCCCCGCAGCGCCATCGGCACCTCCGTGGGATGCCCCTCCTGTCAGGCCGCCGTCGCGGTGCGCGATGCCGCCGCCCTCACCCAGCAACCCATGATTGTGGACCCCAGCCGGCGGTTGGGAGTGGCTCCGCGCAGTGAGGCCTCTCCGGCAACCGATACCGCCTTCAAGGAACGCCTGCGCCGCACCTCCGAGGAAGGGTTCAAAGTAGATCCGGAACGCCCCGTGATGGTGCGCCGGGACAACCGCCGGCTCAAACATGGGGGCACCCTGACGGATTGGGATACCCAACCCCGCCGCCGGCACCACCACACCGGGTCCCGCCGCCTGGTCCAAGTCCTGGTGGGTTCCATCCTTCTGCTCGCTCTTGTACTGGGTGGCATCTTTTGGCAGCGGGTCGGCACTTCCGGGTCCACCGGCAAAGACGCCGCGCTTCCGAAAGCGGCGGTGCCATTGGAACTTCAAGCCGGCGGCGATTTCCGCCAGGATGTCTGGATCGCCATCCAACAATTCTGCGCGGCCCCCACTGCCGAAGCGCTGATCCCGTTGATCCGGGACCCCGAACGGGTAGGCCCCAACCTGCTCCGCTATTATGGCCCGGAAAATCCGTGGGTTCCTTTAGCCCTCGGCCCCCAGCCGGACCTTTCCATCCTGGAGGTCCACCGGAATTTTGTGGTGCTCCAGCTCCCCTTGGCCGATTTTGCGACCCGGCCCATCGCGCTGGAACAGACCCCCGATGGCTTCCGCGTTGATTGGGAAAGCTTCACGGGTTATTCGGAGCTGTCATGGGCGGAACTGCGCCGTACCCGGCCCCGGGATCCGGTGCTGCTCCGTGCGGTGGTGCGCCCCACCGATTACTTCAACCGGGACTTCACTTCTGCCAACACCCACCTGGCTTTCCAGATCAGCGATCTGAACCGGGACCAAGTCCTCTATGGCTACGTTCCCATTGGCGGTGAGGCGGATCTGCAACTCCAGAAAGTGCTGCTCAACGATCCCTCCGTCCATGCGGTGATCCGCGTCCGCTATCCAGAAAACAGCACCAACGACCGCCAGGTTGAAATCACGGAAGTCCTCGAAAAAGGCTGGATTTTCCGCGAGGATGATCTGCTGGAAACGCTGCCGGAATTGCCGCCGGCCGACCCCACCAAACTTCCCGTGCAGACCACCCCGGGCAGCAGTTCGACCAAACCAGCAGTGCTGCCCGGCCTGTCCCCGCCCTGAAATCCGGGTCCGGGCCATGGCTGGGAAACCGTCCTTCCAGCGGGTTGGAATTCCAAGTTAGGCCGTCAAGCGGGTAAAGAGTTTCTTCTTCCTTTGCACGCCCCCGGCAGGTCTGCTAAAGCCGCCGTGCCCCTCCGGGCTGCGTCCTTTTGCCCTCTCCCATGAATCCCGAATACATCGCCCGCGTCGCCGCTGAACTGAAACTCCGCCCGGCCCAGGTCGCGGCCACTGCCGAACTCATCGCCGAAGGCGGCACCGTTCCCTTCATCGCCCGTTACCGGAAGGAGGTCACCGGGGAACTCGACGAAGTCGCCATCACCAACATCCGCGACCGTCTTGTCCAGCTCACTGAACTCGACGCCCGCCGCGCCGCGATCATCAAATCCCTCGAGGAACGCAATCTCCTCACCGATTTCCTCAAGGCCGCCCTCGCCAAGGCCGAGACCATGGCCCGCCTCGAGGACATCTTTGCCCCCTACCGACCGAAGCGCCGCACCCGTGCCACCATCGCCAGGGAAAAAGGTCTTGAACCCCTCGCCGACTGGCTCACCGCCGAACAGGCGAATGCTTCCGTCAACCCTGTCGCGGAAGCCGCCAAATACATCAAAACCGATATCGCCGATGCCGAGCTCCACGTCAAAACCACCGAGGAAGCCTTGTCAGGAGCGCGCGATATCCTCTCCGAACGCATGAGCGACGATGCCGCGGTCCGCGCCGCGGTGCGCAAGCTCTATGAGGAGGAATCCACCCTCGCCAGCAAGGTTCTCATGGGCAAGGAAACCGACGAGGCCGCGGCCAAGTTCCGCGATTATTTCGACTGGACGGAGCCTCTCAAAGCCGTCCCTTCCCACCGCCTCCTCGCCATGCGCCGGGGAGAAAAAGAAGGCTTCCTTATGCTCCGCGTCACCATCCCCGAAGACCGGGGATTCGATGCCGCCAAGCGCCTTTTCGTCAACGGCCATGGTCCTGCCGCCGATCAGATCGTCCTCGCCGCCACCGATGGCTGCAAGCGCCTGCTCTTCCCCGGCATGGAAACCGAGTTCCGCCTCGCCTCCAAGAAAAAAGCCGATCTCGAAGCCTCCCGCATCTTCTCCGAAAACCTCCGCGAACTCATGCTCGC
>JAYUWQ010000974.1:0-2718 GCA_043753485.1 bacterium | reverse complement strand
TCAATGTGCCGCTGGAGGAGAAAGATGGCGCCATGGTCATCACCGATGCGACGCGCATTGAGGAAACCTTGCCGACGCTGAAGTATCTGATCGGAAAGGGCGCCAAAGTGATCCTGTGCAGCCACCTCGGCCGTCCGAAGGGTCAGGTCGATCCGAAACAGAGTCTGCGTCCCGTCGCCACGGCGCTGAGCGTGCTGCTCGGCGTTCCGGTGGAGTTTTCCGAAACCAGCGTGGGCCCGGAAGCCGAAGCCAAAGCGAAAGCGCTGCCCGATGGCGGCGTGCTGCTGCTGGAAAACGTGCGGTTCCATGCCGGCGAGGAAAAGAACGATGTGGAATTGTCGAAGCAGTTCGCCGCGCTGGCGGAGATTTTTGTGAACGATGCCTTCGGCAGCGCCCACCGCGCCCATAGCTCCACCGCCGGCGTCGCAGCCTTCCTCCCTGCCGTCAGCGGCCTTCTGATGGAGAAGGAACTGACCTACATGCACGACGAACTGCAAACCCCGGACCGTCCGTTTGTGGTGATCCTCGGCGGCGCCAAAGTCAGTGATAAAATCAACGTCATCAACGCCCTGCTGGAAAAAGCCGACACCATCATCATCGGCGGCGGCATGGCCTACACCTTCCGCAAGCTGGTCCAGGGCATCACCCTCGGGAAAAGCCTCTACAAACCCGAATGGGAACCCATCGCGGAAGCCGCTCTGGCCAAGGCCAAGGAACGCGGGGTCAAGTTCCTCATCCCGGTGGATGCGCTCATCACTGACAATTTTGATTTCGCAGGCATGCAGGTGGGCAACACCAGATTCACTGCCCCCGGCGAAAACATCCCGGACGGCTGGGAAGGCGTCGATATCGGGCCGGAATCCGTAAAACTGTTCAGCGCCGAAATCGCCAACGCCAAAACCGTCCTTTGGAATGGTCCGATGGGGGTCTTTGAAATCAAGGCCTGCGCCAAGGGGACTTTTGACATCGCGGAAGCCATCGCCGCCAACACCAGTGCCAAGACCATCATCGGCGGTGGCGACAGCGTGAAGGCCGTGAAAAAAGCCGGGGTGGGCGATCAGATGACCTTCATTTCCACCGGCGGCGGGGCGAGCCTGGAGCTGTTGGAAGGCAAAGAATTGCCCGGCGTGGCGGCGATTGCCGACAAATAATCCGCCGCCCCACAGCTGACGATTTACAGCAGGCGCAGTCCCCCGGGGCTGCGCCTTTTTCATGGCGGAAACCGAATACTTCTCCCCAAATTGGGCGGTTTTCTGCCCGAAAGCTGGACGTATCCTGAACGTATCCTTTAATTCTGACCCGCTCCTCAACCGGGAGCCTTCGCTTTTCGCCATGCCGATCCTCCACTGCCCCCTGACTTTCCGGATGCCCCTCAGCCTGCTGCCTCTGCTGGCCGCACCGGCCATGGCGGCCGCGGCCGGCCCCTTGAGTTACAACAAGGACATCCGCCCCATCCTCTCGGAAAACTGTTTTAATTGCCACGGCCCCGACTCGGCCTCGCGCAAAGCGGGGCTGCGCTTGGATTCTTTCGAAGCGGCAACGGCCGCCAACAAGGACGGCATGGTTTCCCTGGTGCCCGGCAAAGCGGACGTGAGCGAAGTGATCAAACGGGCCCTTTCCAAAGATCCCGATGAAATCATGCCTCCCCCGGAGTCCCACAAGACCCTGAAGCCGGAGCAAATCGCGACCCTGCAGCGCTGGATCAACGAGGGCGCCAAATACGAACCCCATTGGTCCTTCATCGCCCCCGTCCGACCTGCCCTGCCTGCGGTTGCTGATCCGGCCTCCATCAAAAATCCCGTTGATCAATTTGTCCTCGCCACCCTTGAGGCCAACCAATTGAAACCCGCCCCGGAAGCGGACCGCCGCACCCTGATCCGCCGCGCCAGTCTGGACCTGACGGGCCTGCCTCCCGAACCGGCCATGGTGGAAGCGTTCGTCGATGACCCGGATCCCCAGGCCTATGAGAAGCTGGTGGACCGCCTGCTGGCTTCGCCGGCCTGGGGCGAGCACCGCACCCGTTATTGGCTGGACTATGCGCGCTACGCCGACACGCATGGGATCCATTTCGACAACTACCGCGAGATGTGGCCCTACCGGCAGAACGTCACCGAAGCCTTCAACCGCAACCAACCGTTCGACCAGTTCACCATTGAACAAATCGCGGGGGATCTCCTCCCGGACCGCACGTTGGCACAGCAGATCGCCTCCGGCTTCAACCGCTGCAACATCACCACCAACGAAGGCGGGGCGATCGCCGAGGAATACCTCGTGCTGTATGCCCGGGACCGGGTGGAAGCCACCAGCGCCGTCTGGCTGGGCCTGACCACGGGCTGCGCGGTGTGCCATGATCACAAGTTCGATCCGGTCTCGCAGAAGGAGTTCTATCAACTCGCCGCATTTTTCAATAACACCACGCAGAACGCGATGGACGGCAACATCGCCGAGACCCCTCCCATGGTGGTGGTCCCGCCGAAGGAAGACCAGTCACGCTGGGACGCCCTGACGGGAGAACTGGCGGGGACGCAGAATAAGGTGGAGGAGCGCCAGCACTCGGCCCGTCCGGAATTCGAAACCTGGCTGGCCAAAACCACGCCGGATTATTTCCAGGCGAATCACGGCACCGGCGACTTCAAACTGCAAATTCCCCTGGAGGAATCTGCAGGGCAGACCGTGACGGCGAACACCCCCACGGGGGCGCTCACCGCCCCGGCTCCG
>JAYUWQ010000973.1:0-6869 GCA_043753485.1 bacterium | reverse complement strand
TTGCTGTTCAGGAACGAATACGACGCTCCGAAGAAGCCCTTGTCCCAGAGATAAGATGCCCCCAGCGCCCCGCCTTCGCTTTCGCTAAAGCTGTTCGGCAAGCGCCCGCTGGCCTCCTTTTCTCCCTCTTCCAGCGGCGAAAGCTGCTGCAGCCGGGCACTCCGCGCGTCTCCTGGAATCCGCAGATCGTCCGACTCCCGCCGGAATCCATCCAGATGAATCACCACCGGCCCGAGGCCCACATCCAGTTGCCCCGCTCCCGACCATAAATCCGATCCGCTGCCGTAACGGCTGTCCACTTTCCCCCGCACGGGCAAACCACCCACGCCCGGCTCCACTTTGGTGTCAGGGATGCGTCCATCCAGGACATTCACCACCCCGCCCACGCCGTTGGGCCCGTAAAGCAGCGAAGCCGGCCCGCGCACTACTTCCACCCGCTCCATCAGCAACGGATCCAGCGTCACTGCATGGTCCGGACTGACATTCGACACATCCAATAGATTCACGCCATTGTTCAAAAGCCGGATCCGGTCCTCTCCCAGCCCCCGGATCACCGGACGGCTCGCCCCCGGCGCAAACCCCGTGGACGCCACCCCCGGCAGTTTTGACAAAGTATCCCCCAACGAAGCCTGCAACGCCTGCACCAAGTCGCGTCCCTCCAGCACGGACACCGGCTGCGCCTGCTCGAACAGCGACCGCCCCAGCGGGGTGGAGGAAATCACGATCTCATCCATCCGCACCGCCGGCGTCTGGGCAGCCAGATAGGACGCCGGAAGGAGCAGCGCGCTCAAAACCAAAAGTGGGCAGGAATTTTTCACGAACCAGCAGATCCCATACAGCAACCAAATTGCAATTGCAAAAATTACGCAATTAATTTTTGGGCTCACTCACGGATGGACAAAACCGGTTGGTGTCTATCATATCATGATGTCCTCCAAGCTGATTTGCGTGACGATTATCGCCGGCACAGCGGTGGCCCTTGCCCGGGGAATGCACGGCTTTGCCGAACCGGGAGAATCGTTTGTCTTGCTGTTGTTATTCACGACACTTCTTGCCTTTCTGATCCACGGAGCGTTTTTAGCCGCCATGTTGGCCCCTTCTCTCCTGGCCCCCCGCTTCCAGTGGTGGGTAACCGCAATCGGATTATCGCCAGTCAGCTTTGGGGCACTCGCCGGAGTGGCCGAGGGATTCAACAAGTGGCAGGCAACCCCATGGCTGCTGATATTCTCGTTATTATTTGTGGTGTTGTATGGTTTTGCGTGGGCCCGGCTTTTTGACGCCCGACGCCAGGCCCGCTCCGGTCCAATGGCTCGAAATCAAACCTGACATGCCGGGCTGCATCCTGCGAAATCCGCCATGGGAATGAGCTACTTCGGCTTCGGCAGACCGGCCACGATTTCCTCCAGCCGAGCCAGCGTGCCGTGTTTCGCGCCCCATTCCCGCATGTAGGGCCAGTCCAGCTTTCCTTCCCGGCTTTGCACCAATAGCACATTACGAATGTCTTCGATGTCCTTGGGGCGCGCCCAGCGGAGCTTCCAGATCACCACATCCTCCGCGGTAGGCATCCAAACCGGTATGCCTGACATTTCCCGGCGTTCGCGGCGGGCGAAGCGGGTCTGGTCATGCTCATCCTGGCTGAGGGAAAACAATGCCACTTTCAGCGGGGTGCCTTTGAGTTCGAAAATTTCCCGTGTCGTCCCGGTGTTGGTTTCAAATGAAAGCTGGGGTTCCATTTTCCAAGCGGGACCCAGCCGGTTCAACAAATCCGTCAGCCGCGATGCGGCGATGGAAACCACCACATCCACATCCTTGGTGGATCTCGGAATCCCGTAGGTGTTGCTGGAGTATTCTCCCACGATAATATAGGGGATCGCCTCTTCCTCCAAGGCCTTGGCGACGAGGAGGGCTGCTGCGTCGGTCGTCATGGGCGCACGGGTTCGTAAAGTTCATCCGCCCATGCCAGGCGCTGGCGCAGACGTTCCAGACATTCCGCTTCGCCAGCTCCGGGGAAATTGCTACGGATGCCCATCAGGGCAAACCGGCATCCCGCATCAAACAGCTCGCCTCCCGCCCGGAACCGCTCCTCCGGCGTCATCGCCAGTGCTTGCTCCACCTGCTCCAGCAGCATGTCGTCCGAGTCTATCATCCGCATGGGTTCCATGCGGGCACTCAACCCGGAAATCCTCCCGCGTTCAAGCGTGCGCTTTCCCTGCCTGCATTCCACCATTGCCCGGCCTCTGCATCCGGCCATCCTTTCACCATGTCCCAGCCGCTTTTTATCACCACTGCCATTGATTACACCAACGGCGCGCCACACATCGGCCACGCCTATGAGAAGGTGTTGGCGGATGCCATTGCCCGCTTCCAGCGCCTCGCCGGACAAACGGTTTATTTTCTGACCGGCGTGGACCAGCACGGGCAAAAAGTCCAGCAGACCGCGGAAAAGGCGGGCGTCACCCCTCAGGTTTATGTGGCGGAGATCACGGCCAAATTCACCGCCCTCTGGGAGCGGTTGGAGGTGAAATTTGATGGTTGGGTGGAAACCACCGACCCGCGCCATATCGCCATCGTGCAGTCCCTCCTGCAGCAGCTCAATGACAGCGGTCTGCTCTACAAAAAGAACACCAAACGATTTTACAGCACCCGTCAGGAACAGGACCTGACGGACAAGGACCGCGATGCCTCCGGCCACTTCGGTCCCGAATGGGGCGAGGTGACCGAGCTGGACGAGGAGAACTGGTATTTCAAGCTCACCAGCCATCTGCCCTGGCTGCGCGGCTACCTGCAGACTCATCCGGAATTTGTCTTCCCCGCCAACCGCCTCTCCCAGCTCATCAATGCAGTGGAGGGCGAGGGCATGGACCTCTGCATCTCGCGTCCCAAGAGCCGCCTGACGTGGGGCATTGAGCTGCCTTTCGACCGCGATTTTGTGACTTACGTCTGGTTCGACGCCCTGACGAACTACATCAGCTTCGCCGGTTTCCGCGATGCCGCCCCCGCCACCAGCGGCCTGCCGGACTTCGCCAAAACCTGGCAGGCGGCCGATGTCGTCCACGTGATCGGCAAGGACATTCTGATTCCCGCCCACGGTATCTACTGGCCCATCATGCTGCATGCCTGCGGTTTTTCAGATGACGATATGCCACGTCTGCTCGTCCACGGCTGGTGGAACGCCCGGGGTGAAAAGATGAGCAAAAGCCTCGGGAATGTCATCGATCCCAAGAGCATTGCCGACACCATCGGCACCGATGCCCTGCGCTACTTCCTGCTGGCCGAAATCGCCACCGGCCAGGACAGCGACATGAGCGACGAGCGCGTCCTCTTCCGCAACAACAAGGAACTGGCGGACATTCTCGGCAATCTCCTGAACCGGACCCTGAACATGGCGAAGAAGTATCTCGGGGGCCGGCTGCGGCACACGGACTTCGACTCCGCAGCCCACACCGCCCTGCGCAACAAGGTCTCCGCCCTGCCTGCCGCCGCCGTGGAGCACATGAAAACCTGGCAAATCCAGAAAGTGTTGTCGGATGTGATCGACACCGCCCGCCAGGCCAACGAATTCATAGATCAGACGGCTCCTTTCAAACTGGCCAAGGACCCCGCCAACGCCGATCAGGTCGCCAGTATCATGGGCCACATCGCTGAAGCCATGGCACACCTCAGTGTGCTCCTGAGCCCGGTCATGCCCACCGCCGCCGCCAAAATGCAGCAACAACTCGGCTGGACACCGCCCGCCGGCTTCACCCTGCCGGATCTCAAGTGGGGCATCCTGCCTGACGGGCACCCGCTGGGTGAGCCGTCCCCTATTTTCCCCAAGGTGCTGCCACCGGCCGAATAACTACTTTCTCGTATAACGGCGCCACTCGGCGATCCCGGGGAGGCGCTCGAGAATTTCGACCAGAGGGAAGTCCTGCTCGAACGGAGGAAAAAAGGTGTCGCCCGTGGCCGGGGCATCGAGAACGGTGAGCAGGATTTCGTGGGTGCGGGGAAGGAGGAGTTTATAAATCTCGGCGCCGCCGATGATGTAAACGGGGCCTTCGAGTTCCAACGCATCCAAGTCGTCCGGGCTGCGCAGCACTTCCGCTCCCGGCTGCTCGGGCAAGGTGCGGGACAGGATGAGGTTGCGGCGGTTGGGCAGGGGACGGCCGAGGCTTTCCCAGGTCTTGCGGCCCATCAGGATGGGATGGCCGGTGGTGGTTTTCCGGAAGAATTTAAGGTCTTCCGGCAGGTGCCACGGAAGCGCGCCATCCTTGCCGATGACCCGGTTGGCCGCCATGGCGGCCACGGCGATGAAGGTGGGCGGCGTTTTCAAATTTCAGTGTTCAGCACGCGGATATACTGTGGGAGTGGAACTGACCCGGGCTCAGACGGCGATGGGAGCTTTGATGGCCGGATAGGGGTCATAACCTTCCAGGGTGAAGTCCTCGTAGCGGAAGTCGTCAATGGATTGGATCGCAGGATTCAGTTGCATGCGGGGAAGGCGGCGGGGTGTGCGGCTGAGTTGTTCATGGACCTGATCGAGGTGGTTTTGATAGAGATGGAGATCGCCGAAGGTGTGGACAAAGTCCCCGGGCTTGAGTCCGGTGACCTGGGCGATCATGAGGGTCAGCAGCGCGTAGGAGGCGATGTTGAAAGGCACGCCAAGGAAGAGGTCGGCGCTGCGCTGGTAGAGTTGGCAGGAAAGGGTGCCTTCTTCCTGATCGACGAAGAATTGGAACAGACTATGGCAGGGCGGGAGTGCCATGCCGCTGATCTGCGCCGGGTTCCACGCGCTGACGATGTGGCGGCGGCTGTCGGGGGTGGTTTTGATTTGTTGGATGACCTGGGCGAGCTGATCGATGGAAGTGCCGTCAGGGCCGGGCCAGGCGCGCCATTGGGCCCCGTAGACGGGACCAAGGTCTCCATTTTCATCGGCCCATTCGTCCCAGATGGTGACACCGTTTTCCTGGAGATAACGGATGTTGGTGTCGCCTTTGATGAACCAGAGCAACTCGTGGAGAATTGAGCGCAAATGGACCTTTTTGGTGGTGACGAGGGGAAAACCACCGGCAAGCCGGTAGCGGACCTGGGCCCCGAACAGGGCCAGGGTGCCGGTGCCGGTGCGGTCGGTGCGGGGCTTGCCCTCGCGGAGAACCAGGCGCAGTAGATCGTGATAAGTCTGCATGCGGCGGCTATTTTTTCCGTTTGGCGGCCCGCGCCCCGGCTTCGGCCCGCGCCTTGGCGAGGGTGGAAGGCTGGTAGCGGTCCTGAGCCTGGTCCGAGGTCACGTCATCCCCATCCCCAAAAACCTGGTTGGCGCCGGCACTGGCGATGAGCAGTTTTTCCCCCTCGCGGGTGACACGCAGGGGTTGCTGGTAAACGTCGTGAAGGACTCCATTCCGGTGGGAGCTGGGGCGGCCGTGCATATAGCCTCCTTCGATGCGGCGGCCATCGGCTCCGGGCACGATGTAGACCTGTTCGCTGAATTTCACAGGGTCTGCCAGATCGGGCCAACTGCCGGTCTCCTCGCGGCACTCGCTGAGCCCGGCATGCCAATCGGCGACCAGTTCCTCATTGGCATTGGCGAGGAAGCGCGGAATGACTTTTTGGGTGATGAGCCACGTGAGCGACCCGGCGCATCCAATGATGACAAGGAGGGTGATCAACCACGGTTTCATAAGGCTGCAGATTGTCGGCAGGATCCGGCCGAGGCAAGAGGGAATGGTCGGACGGACGGCGCATTTCCCAGATGCAGGGACCGGGTGATTCCATTAAGTGGCGGTATGGTCACGTCCCTGCCTGCCGGTGTGCCGCCGGAAACTCACCCTCCCGCGATCCCGGTGATTATGAATCCCAAGGCGCGGAGTGCGAAGGCGGGTGGGCGGGTGGATGACATCCGGGCGCTGAGTCCCCGGTTGAAGCTCTACCAAACAACGGGGGCGGGGGATGCCTGCCGGCTGGCGGAACGTTTGGCGCGGGAGGGGGCCCCACTGATCGTGGCCGCGGGAGGAGATGGCACCGTGAACGAAGTGGTGAATGGACTGATGCGTTCAGGGAGAGGGGATTGCACCGTACTCGGGGTCCTGCCGACCGGCACCATGAATGTATTTGCGGCGGAGTTGGGACTGCCCTCCTCCCAATTGGCGGGATGCTGGAAGGCCATCACCGATGGAGTGGACCGGGAAGTGGATCTCTGGCGGTTGAACGGGACTTATTTTGTGCAGTTGGCGGGCGTGGGGATGGATGCCGCGATTATCAGGGAGACGACCTGGGAAGCAAAAAAACGCTGGGGCCCACTGAGTTATCTCCTCTCCGGTCTGAAATTGCTGGTCCGTCCCGCGCCGGCGATGACCGTTCATGCGGCAGGACATCCCCCGATGCAGGGCACCATGGTGTTGATGGGGAATGGCCGGCAATACGGCGGGCCGTTTCCGCTATTTCCCCAAGCCATCCCCGGGGACGGATTGCTGGATGTGGTCGTGATGCCCCGGCATGGCCTGAGGGAATTTTACGCCGTGGGCCGGGCGCTCATGAGCGGGCATTATGCGCCCCGGCGGGGCGTCTATTATTTCCAGACGGACCACCTCCGCCTAGAAGCAGAAGAAGCGGTGCCCTACGAAGTCGATGGCGAACTGGCTGGTGAGGCTCAGGTGCTGGATTTTTCACGCCACGGCAGCCTGCTGGTGCGGGCTCCGCTCCCAGCGGCGCGCTGAGGCCCGGTCCCGGCTGGGAAAAACGGGCGTCCGGGGTTCAGAGATGGATCGGATGGCCTTCCGCGACGCCGGTGGCTTCGTGAATGGCTTCGCTCAGCGTGGGATGCGCGTGGATGGTGGCGTGGATGTCGTCCTTGGTCAGCTCGGCGGTGATGGCGAGGCCCATCTCGGCGATCA
>JAYUWQ010000972.1:0-6878 GCA_043753485.1 bacterium | reverse complement strand
GTAGATTTTGATGTGGTGCGGGCAGTTCATCGGCTTGAGCATGAAGCCGTCGAGGAGGCGGTCATCGGGCAGGATGCGCTCCGGCGGGATGACTTCGGCGCCGGCGCGTTCGTTGATGCCTTCGGCGCCATCATGGAGAACGAGCAGATGCAGGAATGCGCCGACGCCGGCTGCTCCTGCGCGGAAGTCATGCAGCGGCTCGACGGGGTATCCAAAAAGCTGGCCGAAGGCCTCAACGAACGCGCCGGCCGCGAAGTCATCCCGCCGGACCGCATCCTATCTGACGACAAGCTCCTCGACGGCTTCATGCTGAAGCCGATGAACTGCCCGCACCACATCAAAATCTACGACAGCCAGCCGCGCAGCTACCGCGACCTCCCCGTTAGGCTCGCCGAGTTCGGCACCGTTTACCGCTGGGAAAAGAGCGGCGAATTGAACGGCCTCACCCGCGTCCGCGGCTTCACCCAGGACGATGCCCACCTCTTCTGCACCGAGGACCAGGTCGCCGAAGAAGTCCTGAATTGCCTCAGCCTCGTCAAAACCGTCCTGACCACCCTCGGCATGGACAACTACCGCGTCCGCGTCGGCCTGCGGGATCCTGACAGCAGCAAGTTCACCGGCGACCCCGCCCAGTGGGACAAAGCCGAAGCCGCCTGCCGCGCCGCCGCCGCCACTCTAGGCGTGCCTTTCAGCGAAGAACCCGGTGAAGCCGCCTTCTACGGACCGAAGATCGACTTCGTCGTCAAAGATGTCATCGGCCGCGAATGGCAGCTCGGCACCGTGCAGGTGGACTACGTTCTGCCCGTCCGCTTCGACCTGACCTACATCGGAGCGGACAACAGCAAGCACCGCCCCGTCATGATCCACCGCGCGCCCTTCGGCAGCATGGAGCGGTTCACCGGCGTCCTCATCGAACACTTCGCCGGCCACTTCCCGGTCTGGCTGGCCCCCGAGCAGGTGCGCATCCTCACCATCAGCGAAAAGAGCGAAGCCTTCGCCACCGATGCCCTCGCCCAGCTCAAAGCCGCCGGCCTCCGCGTCAGCCTCGACAACAGCCCCGAAAAAGTCGGCGCCAAAATCCGTAACGCCCAACTCCAGCGCATCCCCTACATGCTCGTCATCGGCGAAAAAGAAGCCGCCGCCGCCAGCGTGAGTGTCCGCCACGCCAAGAAGGGCGACCTCGGCGTCAGGCTTCTCGCCGACTTCCTCCCGGAAATCACCCGCGAGGTGGCGGAGCGGAGTTTGTAGTGGATCGACTACCATGGAAGCCACTCTTCAAGTCCTGAACGACCTTGAGCGCGACGGCGTGATAGGCCGTTATGCGATTGGCGGGGCGGTGGGGGCGATCTTCTATGTGGAGCCATTTGCCACCTTCGATCTCGACGTCTTCGTAGTCTTGCCAACCGAGGGGCTTCTTACCACCATGGAGCCCCTCTATTCGGCCCTGCGTCAGCGGGGGTATGAACCTGAGCAAGAGTGCGTAACAATTGAGGGAGTGCCTGTGCGATTTCTTCCAGCGTTCAATCCGCTGATTGAAGACGGTCTGGCCGGGGCCCGGACTATTTCCCTGGGTGTCACTCCCACCCGCGTCCTCCGGGCCGAGCATCTTCTTGCGATCATGGTGCAGACCGGGCGGGCCAAGGACCTCCAGCGGGTGGCTTTGTTCCTGGAACAGGCGGAGATTGACGTCGCTGGACTTGAGGCGATTTTATCGAGGCACAACCTTCTTGGCCGATTCCGCCAATGGACACTTCCCCCGAACTGCTAGAAAAGGCCTTCACTGCCAAGGAGGCCCGTCGCCGCGCCTTGGCCCGGGCCAGTTTTGAAGAAAAAATCGGCATCCTCATCCGTCTGCAGGAGATGGCTGCGGCCATTGCTAAAACCCGGGGCCAGGTTCTGCGGCCATGGAGCCCGGCTTCGAATCCTGTGAAAGCGGCAGCAAGCCCCACTGAATGATGAGCCCTCCACCCGATGCTTCCCAAGTGATTTCCGATGCACAGGTGGGTCTATGGGAGCCGCCCCCACCATTCGATATCGGTCCGGAGCGCCCCGTGCCTGAAAGTGTCCGTGTCATGAGGGAAGAGTTGCGGCGTCTTTTTCCAAAGGATGCAAAATATGCTGACAAAAGTGCCAAGGCCTATGCTGATGATGACTCCGCTTGGACCGTCTGGTTTGAAGCATTTGCCGAACGGACACGGAAGGCCTTCAGACGAGGCGACGAGGCCACTTCAGTGGCTCATATGACTTATATGTCGGATAAGCTTGAGAAGGCGGACGCGGATGCCCGTTACGCGATTGATGTCGATTATGTGGAAAACTTTCTCTACAAGCTAAGTTTGAAAAAGAAACGCTGGGCATGGACGCTGATTCCTCAGAATTTGAAGGATCTTTACGTCGCATTCTGGGGCGAGATCACTCCGCGTAAAATGGCGCGGATACAACTGATGCTATGAATGGGCAGGTTGCTGCATACCCAGCGCATATGGATCTGGTTGCAAGTTTCCGTTTTACGGCGAATATTCGACATTGCTGTGTTTTGACGGTAATCATCCCGCATGAACGGGACGAAATACGCTTACTCGGCATTACCCTCGCTGCTGCTCCGGAAACGCATGAGCGTACCGGAGCTTTACAAGCGGCTGGAATCCGGAGGGCAGCATTTTGACCGGAAGTCGGTTTACCGTCTGGCCAGCGATGCCCCGCTGCAGACGTTGAACATGCCTTTGGTGGGGGCGGTGTGCGAGGAGTTGCAGGTGGAACTGCAGCATTTGATTTCATTGGCTCCGCCGTTTCCGAAAATGGCACGGATGGAGGCGGTGACGCAGGACCGTTTGGATGAACTGATGGGACGGAATACCGAGGGAAAGTTGACCGTGAAGGAGCGCCAGGAGCTTGAGCGGCTGTTGGCGGAGGCGGAACGGTTGTCCTTGGAGAATGCCCGCCTGCTGGCGGGGCATGGCAAAAAATCCAAAACGGCGGCACGGCCCCGTCCCGTTCGTGCACAAAATGGTGCCTTTACTTCAAAATCATCATCGCGTCCCGGGCGATGTGCTTGCCGGGAAAGTTCCCGAAATGGGAACTTTTTGGTTGCGGTTTAGCTTTTTTGAATTATCAAACCAATGAGAGTCATCGCCCGGGGAACGTTGCGCAACTTTTATGATATTCACGCTGACAGCAAATCCCCGCTGGAAGCTTGGTTCCACGAAGTCGCTGCGGCCCGCTGGGTGGGACCTCAGGATATCAAGAACCGCTACCCATCCGCCGATATTCTGCAGGGCAACCGGGCGATATTTAACATCAAGGGCAACACCTACCGTCTAATCGTCAAAATTCATTACAACACGGGCATCGTTTTCATCCGTTTCATCGGCACTCATGCTGAATATGACCGGATCGACGCCGCCACCATTTAGCCTCGGACATGAAACCAAAAGTCATCAAGACAGAGGAGGAATATCAAGCGGCCATGCAGCGGGTGGAGTCGCTGATGGACGCCAAACCGGGATCTCCCAAAGAGGAGGAACTGGAACTTTGGTCGATCCTCGTCGAGCGGTATGAACAGGAGCACTTCCCGCTGGAATTGCCCGACCCTGTCGAGGCCATTAAGTTCCGCATGGACCAGGAAGGTTTACGGCAAAAAGACCTGGAGAAATTCTTCCCCGGGAAAAACCGAGTTTCCGAAATCCTGAACCGGAAGCGTCCCCTCAGTCTCGGCATGATTCGTTCGCTTCACGCGGGTTTGGGCATCCCTGCTGAGGTGCTTTTAAAAGAACAGCCGGCCTGACTCGCTCCAAGCCATATTATCAAATGACTGATGATCCGCAGCCACCTGACCTGCTCTTCGTGACCTGCGGGGGCACGATCGATAAGATCTATTTCGACGCCAAGGGAGAGTATGCGGTGGGGCCGCCGCAGGTGGCGGGGTTGCTGGAGGAGGCGAATGTGGGATTCCGTTATGAAATCGTGCCGGTGGTGCGGAAGGATAGTCTGGAGATGACGACGGAGGACCGGGAGGCGGTGCGGTCGGTGATCGCAGGGCAGGGGTGTCAGCGGGTGGTGGTAACCCATGGGACGGACACCATGATCCGGACGGCGCTGGCGCTGCGTGGTTTGGAGGGGCGGACGATTGTCCTGACGGGATCGATGCAGCCGGAACGGTTCCGGGTGAGTGACGCGGAATTCAATATCGGCACCGCTGTCATGGCGGCGCAGATTCTGCCGCCGGGCGTTTATGTGGCGATGAACGGGCGGATTTTTGACCCGGAGCACAGCCTGAAGAATGTGGCCGCCAACCGGTTTGAGAAGCTGGATCGCCTTGGGAATTGATCAAGCGGGGCTCGCCTGCGGCGGGGGCGTGCCACGATTCATGGGGAGTTGGGCGTTGCACAAGCGATGGGGGGAGGTATCGGGTCATTTTCCATCCGATTGCCTGCTTTGCCATGCCTGCCGTGCCCTCAAAAAAACGAATTGCCCGCAAGAAACCGAAACCGGAAGATGCCCTGCCGGCGGCGCAGGATTGGCGGAGCACGGATGAGCAGGAAGTTTTGCGCCGGCAACTGCGGGCGAGGGAGGAAAGGATGGGGATCCGGAATCTGGAGGGGATGCATCCGGTCTTTTCCAATTTCCAGGTGAAGTCGGACAGCGGGATGGTGTATCAGGTGGAACTGCGGGATGTGAAGGAACGGATGTTTTCCTGTACCTGCGCGGACTTCCGGAAGAATGGTCTGGGCACCTGCAAACATGTGGAGGCGGTGCTCATTCAGGCGGCGAAGAAAGCGGGCAAAGCGGGCTGGGCGAAGGCGTTGCTGGAGGGGTCGCCGCGGATTGAAGTGATGGAGGACCCCCAGTATGGACTGCGGGTGTGGCGAGGTCAGGAATCGCTCCCCAGGATGGTGCGGGGAATGTTTGACGTGCATGACGGCACTTTGCTGAGCCGGGTGCCGCCGGAAGAGGCGATGGATGCGCTGGAGCGTTTGCGGGCGGCGGATTTCCCCCAGTTGCGGATTTCGCAGGATGTCATGGTATGGCTGGAAGCGCGGGCGGCGGCTGCGGAACGGCTGCGGCTGCGGCATGATTATGAGCAGAAGGTGCATCGGGGGGAATGGCCGCCGCAGGAGACCCTGGTGCCGCTGTTTCCCTACCAACGGGAGGGGATGCTGCATCTGGCCTTCAAGGAGCGGGCCATGCTGGCAGATGAGATGGGACTGGGCAAGACCATCCAGGCCATCGCGGCCTGTGCCCTGCTGCACCGGCTAGGAAAAGCACGGCGGGTGCTGGTGGTGACCCCGGCCTCACTGAAGGCGGAGTGGGAGGAGCAGATCGGGAAGTTTACCTCGTTGCCCTGCCGCATGGTCTTCGGCGGACGGGCCGCGCGGCTGGCCTGTTATACGGAAGAGGCGCCATTCTTCACCATCGTGAACTACGAGCAGATGGTGGCGGATACACTCGATGTGAACAGCCGCCTTCAACCTGACATTGTGGTGCTGGATGAGGCGCAGCGGATCAAGAACTGGAACACGAAAACGGCGCAGGCAATCAAACGGCTGGAAAGCCGTTATGCTTTTGTGCTGACGGGCACGCCGATTGAGAACCGGATTGATGAATTGTATTCACTGGTGGATTTTCTGGATGCCCGCGTGTTGGGGCCGCTGTTCCGCTTCAACCGGGAGTTCTATGACCTGGATGACAAGGGGCGGCCGAAAGGCTATCGGAATTTGCAGGAGCTTCACGCCCGCATCGGTCCGCTGATGCTGCGGCGGCGGAAGGCGCAGGTGGAGACGGAGTTGCCGGACCGCACCGACCGGAATCATTTTGTGAGCCTGACGCCAAACCAGCGGGCGAATTATGCGGCACACGAGGAGAAGGTGGCGAAGCTGGCGCAGATGGCGAAGCGCCGTCCGCTGCGCCCGGAGGAGTCGCAGCGCCTGCTGCGGGAGCTGGCGATGATGCGGATGATCTGTGATACCAATTTCATTTTGGATGCGGAGGACCGGGAATCGCCCAAGGTGGACGAATTGCGCAAAATCCTGGAGGAAGCGCTGGCCAATGATGGGGTGAAGGTCATCATCTTTTCCGAGTGGGAGCGCATGTTGGATCTGGTGAGGGGACTGTGCCGGGAATTGGGGGCGGGTTTTGCCTGGCACACCGGCAGCGTGCCGCAGCAGAAGCGCCGGCTGGAGATCAATGCCTTCAAAAACGATCCTGATTGCCGGGTCTTCCTGAGTACCGATGCCGGGGCCACCGGGTTGAATCTGCAGAATGCCAGCGTGGTGATCAATTGCGACCTGCCATGGAATCCTGCCAAACTGGAGCAACGCATCGCCCGGGCCTGGCGCAAGCATCAGACGCGGGCGGTGACCGTGATCAATCTGATTGCGGAGAATACCATCGAACACCGGATGCTGGGCACCTTGGCGGACAAAATGAAGCTGGCGGAGGGGGTGCTGGATAACGGGGGGCTGGACACCATGGATCTGCGCGGTGGACGCGATTCCTTCTTCAAGCGGCTGGAGCAAATCCTGGCATCCCCCGGGGTGGGACGTGGCAGTCCGGTGGAAGTGCCCCGGACGCCTCCGGATCCTTCTTTGGCGCTGGCGCAGTCCGCGGCTTTGGCGCTGGGGCCGCAGCTCTGGAAATGTGAGGAGCGCACGATGGGTGCGGGGAAACCGCCGGTATGCCTGGTGGTGGTGGAGCGCGATCCGGCAGCGGCGAGGGATCGGTTGAAACAGGTAATTGAAGAGGCAGGAGAGCGCCGGGTCATTGAAGTGCTGGACCGCCCGGGCTATGAAATCCTGCAGCGCCTGGCGGCAGCGGGGTTGATCCAATTTACGGCGGCGGCGCGTGAACTTTATCCGGAAGCGCAGGTGGCTGGTCCTGCT
>JAYUWQ010000971.1:0-2731 GCA_043753485.1 bacterium | reverse complement strand
TTTTTCGACAAAGGCATTTTTACCCTCCTTGGCCTCCTCGCTCATGTAGTAGAGCAGGGTGGCGTTGCCGGCGAGATCGAGCAGGCCCATCTGTCCATCGCAGTCGGCGTTGAGGGCGGATTTCAGGCAGCGCAAGGCGAGCGGGCTGTGCTGGAGGATTTCGCGGCACCATTTGACAGTCTCGGCTTCGAGATCGGCGAGGGGCACCACGGTGTTGACCAAACCCATGTCGAGCGCCTGTTGGGCGTCGTATTGGCGGCAGAGATACCAGATTTCCCTCGCTTTCTTCTGGCCGACAATCCGGGCGAGGTAGCTGCTGCCCAGGCCTCCGTCGAAGGAGCCGACTTTGGGGCCGGTCTGGCCGAAGCGGGCGTTGTCGGCCGCGATCGTGAGGTCACAAACGATGTGAAGGACATGCCCGCCGCCAATCGCATACCCGGCGACCATCGCGATGACCGGTTTGGGAATGCCGCGGATTTTTTTCTGGAGATCCAGCACATTCAGACGCGGCACGCCATCCGCTCCGAGATACCCTGCATGGCCGCGGACCTTCTGGTCGCCCCCGGAACAGAAGGCCTTGTCGCCTTCGCCCGTGAGAATGATGACGCCGACCTTGGGATCCTCATGCGCGAGGTCAAAGGCGCGCAGCAACTCCTGCACGGTGAGCGGTCGGAAGGCATTCCTGACTTCGGGCCGGTTGATGGTGATTTTCGCAATGCCGTCAGCGGAGGTTTCGTAACGGATGTCGGTGAAGTCAGCTTGGGGGGTCCACATAGGAGGGGCGAACAGTGTTTGGAGGGGGATGAATCCAGTTCGCCGCTTTCCCATCCAGGTCCAGCGCACAGTTGCCGGAAAAAGAACCACGCGCATCCCCGCCGGGGCCGGTAATTTTCAGTTGGCTTTGCCTCCATGCCGGTGTTTAACATATTTTGCCGTTTTTGACTGATAGGTCCCCTTGGCCGTGATCACCGCGTTTCCGCCCCCTTTTCCCTGCCGCAGGAAAAAAATCCACGTTGATAGAGCCGGGGAGCATTTTTAAGTCGCCAAGCCATACTCCATGAAAATCCGGACCTTTTTCCCGCCGCTTTTGATTCTGCTCCTGTCGGGGTGGCACGCTGCGGCGGCCCCTGGGGATGTGGATCCCGGATTCAACCTCACTACCAGTTCAAGCGAGACCGACAGCATCATCACCTCCACCATTCTGCCGGACGGGAGGTTCCTCGTGGGCGGGAGTTTCACCCAACTGAACGGAACGCCCAGCCGGATGTTTGACCGCGTGAGCGCCAGTGGCGTGCTGGACGCAGCCTACCCCGCCCCGAATCTGAATTTTGACTATCCCGTTTTCAGTCCGGCGGTGCTGCCGGACGGGAAGGTGCTGGTGAGCACTCCCGCGAGGAATGGCAATACGGTTGCCGAGTTCGCCCGGCTGAACGTGGACGGCACGGTGGACCAATCCTATGTGGGACCTCTCACCGGAAATGTGTTCACCTTGTGGCCCCAGAAAAATGGCGGAGCGATAGCCGGAGGAGATTTCACAAACGCGGACAAGCCCCGGTATCTGCTGCGGCTGAATGCCACGGGGGCGGTGGACCGGACTTTCCTTCCCCGCGTGGATGGCGTGAATTCCCAAGTGTATTGTCTGGTGGCGCAACCGGATGGAAAAATGATCATCGGAGGCACTTTCACCTCGGTGGGGGGCGCTTCCCGGAAATCGCTGGCGCGCATCCTGCCTAACGGGAATCTGGATATCACTTTCTCCCCGGTGATGAATGATGCCGAGCCGCTGGTCCGGACGCTGGCCCTGCAGCCTGACGGGAAAGTTCTGGTGGGGGGCCGGTTTACCAGCATCTCGGGAGCGGCACGTCAAGGTTTCGCCCGGCTGAATGCGAACGGCACTCTGGACACGACGTTCACGGCCAATGTCGCCGCCCCTGACTTCGCCACCACCGTGAATAGTCTGGCCCTCCAGGCCGACGGCAAGATTGTGGTGGCCGGCGCGTTTGCCACCATCAACGGCGTGGCCCGCAGAGGCTTGGCGATGTTGAATGCGGATGGTTCGGTGGACACCGGCTTCAATGCCGCCCTGACGGATGGTGCCACGGCCGGGATCACGATGCAGGCGGATGGGAGAATTCTCGTCAACGGACAGTTCCGGGTCAGTGGATCGAACACTCTGCGGAGCGCCCGGCGGTTCACCAACTATCCGGCCACGCAGGAACTGACGGCCTCGAGCCCGCGCCGCGTGCAGTGGCTGCGGGGGGGCAGTTCGCCGGAGACAGGGTTTGTAACCTTTGAAATTTCCAGCGATCTGGGCACGACCTGGACCGGTCTTGGGGATGGGGTGCGGATCGCAGGCGGTTGGGAATTGCCAGATCTGGCACTTCCCGCAATGGGACAGATCCGGGCGCGGGCGCGGGTTTCGACGGGCTATGGCAATGGGGCACAAGGCTTGCTGGAAACCAAACTAACCTATGAACTTCAACCCCGAATAGCACTTTATGACGGACCGGACACTAGTTCGCCCGCCTTGACGGATGGCCAGGCAGGAGTGGTCGCGTTCGGCACCGCGCGGCAGGGCACTCCCGTGACGAGGAGCTTCACCTTGTCGAACTCCGGCAATGGCGATCTGCAGCTGGCGGATATCAGGGTGCCGGCGGGATTCAGCGTGCGGAATGCGCCGCTTTTCCCCAAAGTGGTGGAAGCCGGGACCGCCTTTGTGCTCCAGCTGCAA
>JAYUWQ010000970.1:0-2731 GCA_043753485.1 bacterium | reverse complement strand
AATCCCTACACCACCCCCAACCCGAAGCTCTTCCATTGCTCCAGCGCCACCCCGCCTGGAGCCGGCGTGCATGGCATGTGTGGCTACCATGCGGCGCTCACGGTTTTGCAGAAGGTGTTCAGGATGCGGCCACTCCCGCGCGGGCCGATTCCACCGGAGGCTTCCGGCAATCAAGGTTGACCCGCCCGCTCCCTGCGCTTACCCGGACAAATCGCGGAACCGGCACCGCTCAGCGGTCCGCCGTCGTATTCTGCACGGTATCCTTCCCCTTCCACTCCCCAATTCAACCACTGTTCCCATCATGGCCCTCCAACCCGGTACTCCCGCCCCCGATTTCAAACTCACCACCCTCGGCGCCAATGGCCCCGAATACGTCACCCTCGGCGCCCAGGCCGGCAAGACCAACACCTTGCTGCTTTTTGTCCCCATGGCCTTCACCGGCGGCTGCACCACCGAGTTGTGCGAAGTCACGGGCAGCCTGAACAGCTTCACCAGCCTGAATGCCACCGTCCTCGCCATCAGTGGCGACAATCCATTCGCCCAGGCCGCGTGGGCCGAGAAGGAGGGCATCAAACTTCCCCTGCTCAGCGACTACGATCACAGCGTGACCAAAGCCTACGGCATTGACTACGACAGTTTCCTTGCGGAGAAAAATCTCGGTCAGGCCGGCGTCTCCAAACGCTCCGCCTTCATCGTGGACCGCGCCGGGGTGATCCAATACACCGAAGTCCACGACAATCCCGGCGAGCCTGTGGATTTCGCGGCCATTAAAGCCAAACTGGCTGAACTCCAGTAGTCTCCTTTTCCATCGGCGGCCGGCTGGACTCTCCGGCCGGCCGCCAGTGGACCCCGCTCACCTGCTTTCAACCTCCCGAATCCGTCGTTCCTGTTATGCCTCACTACGATTACGTCTGCGAAACCTGTGAAAAGCAGTTCGAGGTCTTTCAATCCATGAACGACAAACGCCTGACCAAGTGCCCGGAAAAGGGGTGCAAGGGCAAGGTCCGCCGCCTCATCGGCACCGGCGCCGGCCTCGTTTTCAAAGGATCAGGTTTTTACATCACGGACTACCGCAGTGAGGGATATAAAGCGGCCGCCAAACAGGACAACGCCTCGGCGGCCTCCTCCAGCAGCCCAGCCCCGGCTGCTCCGGCAGCGGCTCCGGCCAGCGCGGCTGCTCCGGCAGCGGCCCCCGCCAAGGAATCCGGTAAGAAAAGCAAACCGGCCCAGTGATTCCTGCGCCAGGCTGGAATTCTTTTAATCCGGACCGGAGCGGTCCCGCCAGGGCATTGAACAACCGCCGCCGCCAGTGGTCTGACGTGGTTCTGATGAGCCCATCCGACCGCACCGCCATGCCCAAAAATAAACCTGTAAAACCTGCGGTGGCCGCAGGGCAGGGAAGCCCGGGAAAACATAGGGAACGGATCTCCGGTGGATTCTCCGGGAAATGGTGGCAAGGGGCAGAGTGATGGATTTGTTATGAGACGTCTTTGGCACCACTTTCTGCACACCTTCCTCCCCGTGGGAGCCTTGGGTTTGCATCTGGTGATTTTTGTCACCTATGCCCGGCGCTGGGACAAGTTGGCGGCTTTGACGGTGTTTCCCTTCTGGGCCTGGGGCTTGCTGGGCATGGGCATGGCGGGATTGGCCTGGCTGATCACCCGGCAGCGCCTGGCGCTCGGCGTGGCCGCATTGTGGCTGGTCACCTTGTTCTGCTTTTCCGATGAAACCCGTCCCCTGCTGCGCTCGTGGCAGGCAAAACCGGAACCGGGGATTGCCGCGCCGGCCCCTGATGGGACCAGGGTACGGCGGGTCATCACCCTGAACTGCAAAGCGGGTTATTTTAATCCCAAAGCCGCAGGAGAGGTCATCCCCTGGGAGCCGGATGTGGTGCTCTTGCAGGAGTCCACCGCCCCGGGTGTCCTCCGTCAAGTGGCGATGGACCTGTATGGCGGGGAACCTGCGGATCATACGGTGGGGAATGGCGAGTGCGGCATCATCACCCGGGGCCGCATCTTGCGGAGCGTGACGGGGAATCTGCCCCACTCCCTGTCGGCCACCATCCAATTTGACGATGGCACGGTGCTGGAGGCGGCGTCCGTACACCTGCGCGGGGCCGAGACCGATGTCAGGCTTTACAAACGGGAGGCTCTGTTCAAACACGCCATCAACCGCTTGGAGCGGCGGGCGGATCTGCAGCAACTGCTGACCCTGCAGACTCTGATGAACGGCCAGGGTCCGGCCCTGATCGGAGGCGATTTTAATGCGCCCGCCGGCGATGCCATCTTCCGCCTGCTGGCCTCGGCAGGTTTTGCGGATGCCTTTGCGGCAGTGGGATCGGGCTGGCCGAATACCTTTCCCAACGCCGCCCCGATGCTGCGGATTGATCACCAGTGGAGCAATTCGCGGCTGGTGCCGGTGCGGGGGCGCGTGGTGAAATCGGTCCACTCGGATCACCGGCTGGTCATCTGTGATTATCTCATGAAATGAGCCCTGGTGATATTTCTCCCTTCCCCGGCTGGTTTCCAGTAATGCGGCCCGGGCGGCAGTCGTAACCACTGGAGTGCCTGCCGTGAGCCTGCCGTTTTCCTTTTAGTTATGATGCTGAAGACCTTGACCATGACCCTGCTGCTGGCCGGAATGATCTGTCCCGCGCGGGCTGAGCGGGAGCTTTGGCAGGATTTTACAAAGCCGCCCCACGACTACTGGACGAAGCCGGTCACGGACCGGT
>JAYUWQ010000969.1:0-19477 GCA_043753485.1 bacterium | reverse complement strand
CCTCCGTCCCTTCCCGCCCCGCGGGATAGATCGCCACCAGCGCCGGCTTGACCTGCCGCGCCAATTCTTCATTCCCCGCCCACGAGAGGCAGGGAATCATTGCAGTGAGAAGGACCAAAAAAACCGGACGCATGACAGGGATCATACGCGGTCAACGGACGGGCTTCCAGAAATTCTGCACGTGCGCGCCCGACTTTGCCGGCGGGTTCCAAGCTCTTGAGAATTGCCCGGACCCTGTCATCATGGGCGGCCCATGACTTTCCCACAACTGCTCCAGCAGCGCGTCTCCACCGCCCTCGCCGCCCTTGGCCACCCGCTGCCGGATGGCTTTACCGCCGCGGTGGACCAGGCCGCCGATGCCCGGTTTGGCGATTATCAGACCAATGCCGCCATGGTCCTCGCCAAGGCGCTCAAGACCAATCCCCGCGCCCTCGCCACGGAACTCGCCGCCGCCATCGACGTCACCGGCCTCTCTTCCCCGCCAACCGTGGCCGGCCCGGGTTTCATCAATTTCGCCATCACCCCGGAGGCTTTGGCCACCCGGCTGGAAGCCCTGCTTGCCGATGAAAAACTCGGCATCGTGCCCACCACCCGGCCGCGCACCATCGTAATCGATTTCAGCGCCCCCAACGTGGCCAAGCAGATGCACGTCGGTCACATCCGCAGCACCATCATCGGCGACTGCCTCGCCCGCATCGCCCGTTTTGCGGGCCACACCGTCATCACTGATAACCATATCGGCGACTGGGGCACCCAGTTCGGCATGGTCCTCTACGGCTGGAAACGCGACCTCAACGAAGCCGCCCTCCTCTCCGATCCCATCCGCGAACTCCTGCGCCTCTACAAAGCGGTCAACGCGGAGAGCAAAGCCCAGGAAGAGGAGATGAAAGCCGGTGACCGCCCGGACACTCCCGTCCGCGATGCCTGCCGCGCCGAACTGGTCAAACTCCAGGCCGGCGATCCGGAAAACCGCGCCATCTGGCAGCGGTGTGTGGACGTCTCCCTCGCCGGACTGGCCATCGTTTATAACAAACTAGACATCACCTTCGACCACTACCTCGGCGAAAGTTTCTACAACGACCGCCTCCCCTCCCTCGTGGCCGAACTCGAAGCCAGCGGGCTTGCCCGCGGGAGCGACGGCGCCCTCTGTATTTTCACGGATGACTCCCCGGACGCCGTGCCCTTCATCATCCGGAAACGCGATGGCGGGTATGGTTATGCCACCACCGATCTGGCCACCGTGGAGCACCGCCTCCGGGTGTGGCAGGCCACCGATGTCTGGTATATCGTCGGTGCCCCGCAGGCCCTGCATTTCAATCAACTCTTCGATGCCACCCGCCGCTGGGGCCTGGAGGGCAATCTCCAGCACATCGCCTTCGGCAGCATCCTCGGGCCGGACGGCACCATGATGAAAACCCGCAGCGGCGAAAGCGTGGGCCTGATGGAAGTCCTCGAGGAGGCCGAGGAACGCGCCCTCGCCGTGGTGCAGGAAAAGAACCCCGACCTGACAGAGGAGGAGAAAGCCGAAATCGCCCGCGCCGTGGGAATCGGGGCGGTGAAGTATCTGGAACTCAGCCAGCACCGCCTGACGGATTATAAATTCTCGTGGGACAAGATGCTGGCCTTCCAGGGCAACACCGCGCCCTATCTGCAGTACAGCTACGTCCGCACCCGGTCCATCTTCCGCAAGCTGGAAGGCAGCACCCCGGACCTCGCTGGTCCCTATCAGCTCACTGAAGACGCCGAACGCTGGCTCGCCCTCACCCTGTCCCGTTTTGCCGAAGTGGTGCCTGCGGTGCTGGAGGATTTCCGTCCCAACCTGCTGGCCACCTATCTGTTCACGGTAGCCCAGGCCTTTCACAGTTTCTTCGAAGCCTGCCCCGTCCTGCGCGCCGAAGGCCAGGTCCGCGCCACGCGGCTCGCCTTGTGCGAGGCCACTTCCCGCACCCTGAAAACCGGGCTCGGCCTGATGGGCATCCGCACCACCGAACGCATGTAATGGAGCGGTTCCCCACTTCTCAGATCCCATGATGCCCCACCTCCTCTGCTGCTGCGGTTACGGGGTTTGCCTCACCGCGGCTTCCGCCACCCAGATCGACTGGAACGGATTCCCCTTCTCCACCAATCTGACCAGCACCGGCCAGCCGTGGGACGATACCTGGGTGGCTGAGCTGGGGTCCTTCACCGGCAGCTTCACCCCCACCGCCGCCAACACCCCGCAATGGGCCGCGGCCTGGCGCGCCGCTTCCCGCAGCGTCTATCAACCGGTCACCCGGTATTTTGGCGGAAGTTATAATTACGACACCAATGTGGCGCCCTTCCTGACGGGCACCCAGGCCTACCTGTGGCTTTTCCATCCCGGAGCCCCTCAAGGCGAATGGATCCTGCTGACCCATCCCTCCTGGACTTGGCCCGCTGGTTCGCCCGGCAATTTTTTTCCTGTCACCTGGGCCTCCACGGACGCCACCCAGGCCGTGGTCGGTCAACTGGCCGCTCCGGACTGGGATCTGAAATCCGCCGCCATTTCCAGCAGTCCGCTGCCCTCCCTCACTTTTACCGATTGGCAACCGCTTTACTTTACGGCCGGGGAAATCGCCAATCCCGCGCTGTCCGGCCCCAATGCAGATCCGGATAGCGACGGCGGTTCCAACCTCATGGAATATGCCGCCGGCACCCTCCCGCGCCGCGGCAGCTCTTTTCCCCCGCCGGTCCAGATTTTCCTTGATCCGGAAAACACTCCAACCTATGCCTCCGCCCGGCTGTTCCGCAGCACCCGCCTCACCGGCTACACCTGGCAGGCCCAGGCCTCCGGGTCCTTGTCCAGCTGGACTGGAACCCCGGTCACTATCACCGATTTACCGTGGGAGTGGACCGTCCGTTATCCCTCTCCCTTTTCCGCCTCCCCCCGGGGATTCCTCCGCTTCCGCCTTACTCGCTGAGACGCCGGTCCAATGGGTCCCTTTCCCTCATCAGGTTTTCTCCTTTACCAGCATCCCGGGCATTTTCCTCATCGTTAGAACCGCAAACCGTCTTCACCCACTCCGGGGATACCTGCTGCCGCCCTGCCCCACTTCCAATCCTTCCCTGCTGGAGCAATCCAAGGTAACCGCGTTCCTGTTACCAAAGAGGGATTGCAAAAATTTACGTCCATTTCACTTGATATGCAGCACCAGCCCCAAGATGTCAGGCCGGCACGCACGCGGCAATTTCAACCGTTATGGCGCTCAAACCATGCATGATCATCCTGTGCTCGCGGGCGGAGAATGGGCGGTTTTCATTGACCTGCTTGGCGACCGGAGGGCGGGGCCACGATGAGATCAAGGATCGTGTCGCCCGCCACCCTCCACAGGAGTGAGACCGTATACAAAGGGTGCCGGATGGGCTTGCGCAGGATGTGACAACGGTCTCAAGACCGGCTTGTCAGGCCGTGTGGAGGCCCCTGGCCCCCTGCCGGGCAGGTCAAACCTGACGTGCCACCCCGCTGGCGTTCAACGCATGGTGAACCTTGATGGCCACGTAGGCGTCATTGGCTGCATAAACCAACTGCTTTTCCGAGAGCTGCATCGCGGACCAATTGGAAGTGGTGATGCTTTTGGATTTCGACATCCGCTGCTGGAACAGAATCGCAATGGCCGACTTGGCCCCCACCGAGTTCCGGTAGCCGAGCATCCGGAAGGACCGGTCCAGGTCCACCACCCCCCCCGCCCGGATTCTGAACCGGTTGGAAATATGGCTCAGATCGCCCCGCAATCCGAAGCCGATCTTCTTGATCTCCGTGCTCTCCAGCAAGCCCATGATCGCCGGCAGCGACTCCTGGACGTGGGGCTGGAAAATGTAGGCCCGCTCCAGGGTGGAAAACTGGACCACATGCGGCCCCTCCGACTTCTGCCCCTTGAAAAACGTCGGCTTGGATTCGGTATCAAATCCCACCTCACCGGCCCGCGCCAGATCCTCGAACGCGGACTGCGCCTGCGTCGCACTTCTCACCACCATGATCCGGGGGAGATCCAATCCCACAAAAGGTTCCAAGGCTGCAATCTGTTCCCGGCTGGGGGGTTGTTTCGGTTGAGTCATCTTTGTTAAATAAGCGCTGAATGGCCAAGATCTTCCGGGGAAACCCCGCGATCAAGACCTGATCCCGCGTCCACCCCTCTGCTTCCGGCCTGAATTCAGGGCCCTGGCCGATCCTCTGCTTTGCCTGCGCAATCGGCCACGGGTGAGCTCAGGCATCCCCAAAAACCCGCTTCCGCAGCAATCGAAGATCAATCGGCAGGAGGATCAGCAGGAGGAGGGCGCTGAGCCCGGCAGCCGCAGCGAGATGCCAGGTGGGAGTGCCGGCCAGCAGGAGCCAGCGCAGGCCTTCGGCGAGCTGATGGAGGGGATTGAACTGCACGACCGCTTTCAGCCAGGGCACCTCCGGCAGCGGGAAATAAGTGCTGCTGGAAAATCCCACCGGCAGAATGACCAGGAAGAACGGCAGGCCCATGTGGTCGATGCTGGGCAGCAAAGCGGTGAATAACAACCCGACCGCAGAGAACGCCAGCGCCGCCAGAAACAGCAGTGGCATCGCCAGCGGCAGCCACGCCCAATGCAGCTGCAGCGCCCCGGCCATGCCGAAACCCAGCAGGACCAGACAGACGATCAGCGCGTAGAACGTCGCCAGGCAAGCGGCCCATAACGCTTCGCCCCAGATCACGTGTTCCAGCCGCACCTGGGTGGTCAGTTGCCCTTCCCAGGATTTCTGGAAGTGCATCCGCATGTAAGCGGAGAACAGCGATTGGAAAAACGCGGTCATGAAGGCGGTGTAGGCGAGAATCCCTGGGGCCAGATACGACAGATAATCGATCGGCTGCCCGGCCCAGCTCAGTTCACTGATCTGCCGCCCGAGGCCCACGCCGAAAGCGAGCAGCATCACCAGCGGTTCAAACACCGGCGGCAGGGCGGCGGTGTGCCAATTCCTCAAATGCACCCGCAAGTGGCGGCCCAGCACGGCGCGGCTTTGCCAGTCGAAGGCGGGGCGGAAAACGCTGAAATTCATGAGGGATCGGCGTGGTTCATGGATAGGAAAAGATCATCGAGGGTGGGCGGGCGCACTTCGTACCGCAGCTCGGGGAAGGCCGCGACAAACGCCGCCAGTCCGGTGGCATCCAGGGCGAAGTGCCAGTCCGCCAGCACCGTGGCCGGGGTGGTGCCCCGGGCCTTGAGCCAGGCTTCCACCGCCCGGGCTCCGGGAATGCCGTGCGGAATGACCACCACGTGTTCGCCTACCACATCCCCCAGCAGTTCCCGGGTAGTGCCGGACGCCCTGACTTTTCCGGATTGCAGCAGCACCAGCCGGTCGGAGAGGCGTTCCGCCTCGACCATGTAGTGGGTGGTCAGGACCACTGCCATGCCGGCGGCACGGAGCTGGGAGACCAATTCCCAGACCCCAACCCGGGCCTGGGGATCCAGTCCGGTGGTGGGTTCATCCAGGAAAACGACCTGGGGCCGGTGCACCACCGCCCGCGCGATCATCAGCCGCCGCTTGTAGCCGCCGGAAAGGGTATCCGGTTTGTGATTGGCAAATTCCGTCAAGCCGAACTGCTCCAGCAGGGAATCAATCCTGGCGGCGAGGTCCTCGATTTTTGGCCGGTAATAACGCGCCGTCTGCTCCAGATTGCCGCGGACGGTGAAGTCGCTGTCGAAGGTGTCATCCTGCGTGCAAACCCCCAGCGCCCGCCTCGCCTGATCCCCGTCGGTCGCCAGATCATGCCCCGCGATGCGGATACTGCCGGCATCCGGACGGAGAAATCCATAACACATCCTGAGCGAGGTGGTCTTGCCGGCACCGTTGGGCCCGAGCAGTCCGATCACTTCACCCGCCCCGCAGGAGAGATCCACGCCATCCACCACCGGCCTGCCGCCGAGGGTTTTCTTCAGGCCACGGACTTCCAGCAGGGGCCCCTCCCGGGAGTCGGCGGGCGACGGATGAGGGGATCGGCGTTCGGTCATGGAGGAGGAGGCAGGGAAGACTTGGACCACACCAGCGGGGCTGGTGAAATCTGCGGAGGCGCGGCGACGACCTGGGAAACCTCTTTGAGGTAATCCTGATACCAAGCCCCGCCGAGGAAGGCATTCATCGCTTCGTCGCTCTCGTAAAGCTGAAAGACGCGCACGACATCGGGCTCGAGGTCATCCTCACAGAAAAAATAGAACAGGTGGGCGGAGTTGGCTTCCACGCGGGGTTTCACGTGGCGTTCCCAGATTTGCCGCATCTCGTCCCGTTTGCCGGGCAGGGTGCGGTGCTGGATGAACAGAGCGGTGCGGGTCATCGGTCAGGCGTGGCCGGATTTGCGTTTGTGGATGATCAGGGAATTGCCGGCGGGGTCCGCCACGATAAGCATGTGGCACACCGGCGTTTCCAGCGGACCCATGCGGAAGGGCACGTCAGCCGCCTTCAGCAGCGCGACGGTGGCGTCGAAATCCACAGCTTCCAGTCCGCAGACGGGGCCATCCGGGCTGGCCTTCCAACCGGGAGCCTGACCAATCCCGAAGGTGTGCGCGCCGAGTTCATATTCCACCCAGAAACTGCCGCCTTCGCCCTCGTGGGCCATGGTGGGGACGAGGCCCAGCAAGCCTTCGTAAAAGGCCCGGGAGGCGGCGATATCGGGAGTGGGATAGGAGGTGAAGGCGACTTCGGTGAATAACATGGTGTGCGGTGTGGTTGGCGGTTAAGGGGACGGATGAATGTGCTGCAAAGCCCCCGTCCCGGCAAGATTGCACCGGGTTCCGCCGGTCCGCAAATTGCTTCCACCCTGGGACTGACAACCCTATGTCAGGAGTCATTGCGCCACCCCATCCGCCAGCGACCGCATCAATGCTTCCACCGTGTGGTGGCGCAGCAGTCCTGCCCCCTGGCCGGCATACAGCGGCAGCCAATCCGCATCGTCTTTTCCCCGTGCGGCGGCTTTGACGGGAGTATTGAACCAGCCCTGGTGCGGATAGGGCAACGGTGCCGCGCCTTGGCTCTCAAGGGCTTCCAACAGCGGATTCACAATGAAGCGGGCGAGGCGACCTGTTAGCTGCCGCGACAGCCGGGTGTGGCTGGCCGTTGGGGAAAACAATGCCCGGTGATGCGCGGGGGCGCACCCGGATTCCCCGCAGGCCAGAAAGGCCGTGCCGATCTGCACCGCCCGCGCCCCCAGCCGCAGGGCTGCCGCCACGCCCCGCGCATCGGCGATGCCCCCGGCGGCAATCACGGGAATGCCGACCGCATCCACCACCTGCGGCACCAGCGCCAGGGTGCCGGTCAGCGATTGCTCCGCCGTGCGCAGAAAGGAAGGCCGGTGTCCACCCGCTTCGCAGCCGGTCGCGACTATCATATCCACGCCCGCCTCCTCCAAGGCGACGGCTTCCTCCACCGTAGTGGCCGCCCCCAAAGTCAGGATCCCGCGTTTCCGGCAAGCCTTGAGAATCCCCCTTTCCGGGATGCCGAAGACAAAACTGAAGACCGCAGGCCGTGCTTCGAGGATGGCTTCGGCTTGTTCGGCAAAGGTGAAACGGTCAGGCGGTGCCACCGGCGGTGGTTCGATTCCGTGCTTCCGGTAGATGCCAGCAAATTGCGCCAAGCCCGCTGCATGTTGTTCCGGCGACATCGTTTCGCCTCCCGGATCATGCGGGGAAACCCACAGGTTTAAATTAAACGGCCCGGTTGTGGCGGCCCGCAATTCCCTGGCAAGGCGGATGATCGCTTCCGGCTCCAGCCCATGGGCTCCAAACGATCCCAGCCCTCCCGCATTCGTCACCGCCGCCGCCAAAGCCACGGTGGATAGCCCGCCACCGAAAGGGCCCTGCACGATCGGATAGCGCAATCCCAAACGGCGTATCACGTTATGGTCAGGTTCGGACTTCATGGCTCAGGCGGATTGGGGAAAGCGGTCGGTGAACACCGTTTCGCTATCAGCAAGACGCACCCCTCTTGGCCAGGCTGCGGTGGTGCCTTTGCCAATCGCCAAAATGAAGCTCAGCGCAAAGTGGTCCGGCAGATGGATCAGCCGCGCGACCGCCGCCGCATCGAATCCGATCATCGGGCAGGAATCGTAGCCCATGTCCCGCGCCGCCAGCATCAGGGTCATGCCGGCGAATCCCGTGGAACGCATCGCCTCGTCCCGGATCAGGCGCTCATTCCCTTCGTAAAAAGGCGTCAGCGCCGGCACCAGAATATCCTGCACCTCCAGCGGCGCGTGACTCCAATAACGCTGCGGATCATCCGCGTGCGCCCTCAGGTCCGCACACATCAACACCAGCAGGGACGCATCCGTCACCTGCGCCTGGCCCCACGCCACGTCCCGGATTTGCTGCCGCAGTTCCTTGTCGCGGACGAGGAGAAACCGGTAGTTCTGCATATTGAAGGAGGAAGGGGCCAACTTCGCCAGATGCATGAGCCGGGCGATATCCTCCTCCGGCATCACATGGCCGGGATCATAGTGTTTGATGGAGCGGCGGGTTTCGATGGATTCGATGACATTCATGGTTTGGGATTAGATGTTATTTGCCGGACTGCGGTGGCTCCCGGCAGCTCAGATTCAGCCCATTGGTTACTTTTGTAAACTACGGGAGTTGACCGCTTGGTGGATTGCAGTCACCTTTCGGTAACCATCGCCAAATTCAACATGGTCCCCCGAAGAAAAAACCACGTCCCGCCGCCTCCTGACACCTGTCCGCTGAAGGTCTGCATGAGTTATCTGGGTGGCGCATGGACGCCGAATATCATCTGGTATCTCAGCGCTTCGCCCCGCCGTTTCACCGAGCTGAAGCATGATCTTGCGGGCGTCTCCGCCAAAATGCTCACACAACGCCTGCGTGGACTGATGGAGTCAGGAATCGTCGGACGCAAGGAGAGGACGACTTCGCCGCCCACCGTGGAATATCATCTAACCACCCTCGGGATGGAACTCAAACCCGCTCTCGAAGCCATTGTCAGCGTGGGCCAACGGCTCAAAGCGCACCAGGCCACCGGTAAAATCCGTCAGGCTCCGCCGGATGCCGCACGGTGATGCGCCGCCGTTTCCAGCGCCAGCTCCACCAGCCTGGTCCGCAGTTTCTCCGGCTCCACGATGCGGATGTTCCGGCAAAAACTCAGCAGCCAGGACGCGAGATAGGTGAGATCATGGCCGCAGAAACCCAGAGTCAGGCGGATAACACCCTACCCCGGCACTTCCTGGCGGATCGCCGGCCCCCAGTGCCGGCGCACGGTTTCCAACACCAATGGAGTGACGTCGATGACCGCCGTTTCCGCCCCTTCGGGTGTCATCCATTTCGCCAGATGCCCCGACAAATCAAACCCGTGCCGCGGAGCCACCGTTTGCGGCAGCAGCTCGCAATCCAAAATGCGGTCCGCCCTGAAATCCCTCACATCTCCGCGCATCCGGCACCACGCGATGAGATGCCAGTGGTCCAGGTAATACACCAGCCCCAGCGGCTCCACTTCCCGCCAGTCCGCCGCTTCCCGTTTCGCACCGCGGTAGTGCAGCCGCATCACCTGGCCCTCTGCCATCCCCATCTGGAGCCGGCTCAGCGGCACCGGCCCGGTGCCCGCCACGCGGCTGCGCACCAGCATGGCCTGGCGCAGGCGCTGCACCCGGTCCTGCAAATCCGGCGGCAGCACCGCACTCACTTTTCCCAGTGCCAGGCGGATCGACTCCCCCACCGACGCATCCGTCATCCGTTCCGCGAGCAATCCGCCTGTTGCCAAAGCCAGCGCCTCCGCCGGGGAAAACATCACCGGTGGCAGATGATAGCCCCGCCGCAGACGATAGCCAACCCCGGCCTCCCCCACGATCGGCACCCCCGCTTCGCCCAACGCCACCAGATCCCGGTAAATCGTCCGTTCCGTAAGCCTGAATTGCGCCGCCATCTGCGCCGCCGTAATCACGCGACGGGATTGCAGCAGCATCACCAAAGCGGCGAGTCGGTCGGTTCGGTTCATGGAAGAAAATGGCGGAAAGCAGCCCACAGGATGATGGCCAATTTTACGCTCTCAAGAGCTGGCTTCGCGGGATCGCGGAAAGAAGATGAAAATATCATCGCCACTGACGCGTATTTGTTAGATTTGTCGCTGTCCTTTCAGAGGTCCTCGTAGTCTGCCCGGCACCCCTCCCAAACCTGGTATAATTTGCTGATGTTTAGAGATGTATGAAAACCCACCTGATTCCCTTCACATTCGGGATGGCTTCGGTCGTTGGGTTTGGTGTCGTGTAATGGTCCAAGCCGGCGCTGACCGGGACGGCTAGAACGGCGGAGGCGGCAGCTCCGGCGCAGGTGTTCTCCGGGGACGAAATCTCTGCCCGGATCAAGGCGGACCCCGCGCTAGTTGTGAAGGGCGAACCGGCGTCCATTGGCGATCAATTGCGCTCGGCCTTCAAACTCCTTGTGATCGACGACGACTGGGCCGGGGCTCTCGCGGCCAACTCCGCCGCGGGCTTTCCCGCGCTGATGGAAAAACTCCAGACAGTGCCGCAGGGCAGGCGCCAACTGCTCGAGACGATGCTGCTTGACCGCTGGGCGCAGCTCGATCCCGTGGGCGGTGCCGACTACTTCAAGCAGCTCGCCGACAGCAACCCTGGCGATCAGCAGGCCGACGACGCGCTGGCGAACTTCATCCGCCAGTGGGGGATGATCGACTTCACTGCCGCCGCCGCAAAGGCCGAAGAATACGGCGGGAAGACCACCCGCCGCACGCTTCGCGAAAAAGCCAAGCTCGACCCCACCGGTTTCCTCTCCTGGGCGAACGACCACCCAGACATCAACCCCTTTTCCATCCTCACCTCCGACAACCCCGAAAACGATTTCGCCCTCGGCCGCCTCGCCGAGCTTGATCTCGACCGCGTGCTCGCATGGTCCAGAGACGTGCCCGTCGAAAAATGGCGCACCCAGCTCGCGCCCGCTCTCGCTGAGAAGCTCGCCAAACGCTATCCCAACGACGCCATCGCCTGGGCCAAAGGCCTGGGCGATCCCGCCGCGACGACCTCCGCGCTCGCGGGCGTCGCCAAAGCCCTTGCCGAGACTAATCCGACCCGCGCGCTCGCATTGCTCAAAGAACTCGGCCCGGGGAATGATTTCCCGCTCTACGCCACCTATCAGGAAGTCATCACCAAACTCGGCCTGAGCGATCCCGACAAAGCCTTGGACGCGCTCGAAGGTCTGCCGCGCGGTCAACTCCGCAGTCAGATGATGGGTCAAGCGCTTCAAAAATTGCTTGCAAGCGATCCGGCAAAAGCCTTCGCGCTCAGCGAAAAGCTTGGAACCGAAACGGGCGGGATGGGCTTTGTTCCTGGCGATGGCAATGCGACGAAGACTCCGGACGATGCGCGACGCATGCTCGATCTCGCGGCCAAGGCGAGCGACAGTTCCTTCCGCCAGCAGGTCGCCATGGTCTCGCTCATGAGTTGGCTCCAGGCGGATCAGCAATCGCTCGGCGAGTATCTCAAGAGTAATCTCGATCAGCCGATGTTTAAAGACGTCAAGGCGCAAATGGGACCTGGCTTGGCTGCCATGATGCTCGAGTCCGGCCAAGCCATCGATCCTGGGCTCGCGGAAGCAGTGGGCATGAAGCCGGAAATGACGGTGCAGGCGATGGCCGAGCGCGATCCCGCCGGAGCAGCCACCCGCCTGGGCACTGTCAGCGACCCGGAGGCGCGCACTAAAATCATCGGCCAGATCGCGGGTTCGTGGACCGATCGGGATCGCTCGGATGCGCTGGACTGGGCTGATGGACTCGCCTCCCCGGCCGAGCAGGCCGCAGCTTATAAATCCATCTCCGGCAAGTGGATGGACGAAGACTCGCACCGCGCCTCGGCTTGGATCGGGAGCCTGCCGGCCGGTCAGCCCCGGGATGCCGCCGTCAGCTCAATGGTCAGCTCTGTCGCGGCCAGCGATCCCGATCTCGCCTGGCAATGGGGCCTGACCATGAGCGATTCCGCCCAGCGCACCGAAGCACTGAGCACAACCGCCCGCCAGTGGCAGGCCAAGGACGCCGCCGCCGCGCAGGAAGCGCTGCGAAGCCCGGCGCTCAGCGATGCCGACCGCGCCGCGATTGGGGCAGCACTGGCCATGCCGCCACCGAAGAGATAGCCCCGCCGCGCGCGCCGGCGCTAATGACGTTTTCAGCGATCAAATTTTTTACCAGCAATATGCAGAAGTCACTTTTCCCCGCGCTGGCGGGCGGCCTCGCGTTAGGCGCGGCGGCGGCCTGGTTTGGCCCGGCACCGCGCGTCTCGGTGGCGGCCGCCGCCTCCCGCACCACCGGTGCCCTTTATCCGGTCAAGCTCAGCGGCACGGTTTTGCCGGGGTTGGCCGCGGCATGGACGCAGGCGACCAGCGGCACTCCGGGCTTCCGTCAGCGGATGGCCCTGCTCTCGCTGGTCATGCAGGCGCAACCGGAAGACATGCCCCGTCTGCTGGCGCTATCCAAGAATCAGGCCTTCGCGCGCGAGCTGCTGCTGCGCCGGTGGGTCGAGCAGGATGCCGCAGGCGCGGGCGCGTGGATCGTGCCCGCACTCAAGGGCGGCTTTGCTGAACTGTTAGGCGGTGGCGACGCGACGATGGGCGATGTGCAGACGGTACTGCAGGCTTGGGCGCGGATGGATCCGCGTGCAGCGCTGGATTTTATCACCGCCGAGGCCGGGCCCTTCAACGCAGGTTTCCTCCGCGACAACATCATCGAGTCTGCGCTCGCCGAAGACATGGAATCCGGCGTGAAGCTGCTCAGCGAAGCCAAGTCGCAGATCAAATTCAAATCCTTTGGACCGCACCATACGGACTGGGTGAGTAAAAACCCGGCCAAGGCCGCGCGCCTGCTTGCCACCGTGCCCGCAGGCGAATACCGCAACTCCTCGCTGGCCCGTGCTATCGCTGAAGTCGGCGAAAAAGACCTCGCTGCCGGACGCGTTCTCATGGAGCAAAACCCCACGCTGGGCTTTATCGAAGGCCAGCCGGGGAACCGGCAGGCGGATCCGAGGGGGAAATTTTTCGAGCAATGGGCGAAGGCCGATTTGCCGGGAATGACCGCGTTTTTGAACGACAAAGCCGAAGGCCCGACCCGCGCCGCGATGAAGGAAGCGATGGCCAAAACCATCGGCGAAGTCAACCCGCGCACCGCGCTGGAGTGGGCCGCCGACAACCTCAGCGGCGAGCGGCGCAAGAGCGTGTTGGAAGCGGTGCTGGGCAAGCTCGCAAATGACGATCCGCCAGCCGCGCTGGAGTATCTCGGCACCATGCCCAAAGGCAGCGCCCTCGACGGTGCGGTCGATTTTTTCAACAACTCGCTTGGGAAGTCCGCCTCCGCCGACCGCCTCGCCCAAGCCCGCGCCCTGCCCGATAGCCCGGCCCGCGCCAAGCTTCTCGGCAACGCCTACCAATGGTGGTATGCCGAGGACCCGCAGGCGGCGATCCGCGATCTCGCAAAACAACCCGACGCGGACTTGCCCGAGGACGTCTGGCGCGGTCTCGGGGGCAGCAGCAGCAGCCTGTCCGATGGGATGAAGCAACTTAGCGAACTCCCCGCCGATCGTGGCGTGGAGTTTGTCAGCGGGCTCTTCGCCCGGCACTCGGACTGGGGCTCGGACCCGACGAAAACCGCAGAGCAACTCACCGCGATCATAAACCCTGATCAGCACCGCGCCGCCATTGATGGCCTGACCGGCACTTGGGTGTGGCGCGATCGGGCGGGCCTCGTCGAATGGGCAGCCAAACTGCCGGACGCCAGCGAGCGGCAACGCATTTGCGAGACCCTCAGCACCCGACTCCAACAACTTCCCGAAGGCGAACGCACCAAACTCCTCGGGCAGATCAAAGAGTAATCCGCCTTTCTCCGGCACGTCGCCTTATAATCTTGGGCGGTTGGCGTTGTCTTGGGGGGCTGGTTTGGACCCGGATTGTTGTCGCAATTTCAGCAAAGTTTTTGAACTTCTGGTCGCGGGACGGGAAAATGAATCTTTACCTTGGCATGGCCTCGCTGGCGTCCACCGATTTCTCATAGCCCATCGACTGTGGAACACTGCCAGTAAGGTGAACGCTGAGACGGGCGGCCTGCGTGGTGCGGTTGCGCACAAGGGCCGTGTTTCCAGGCTGAACTGTAATAGTCTGGATTTTTCCCGGCAACAGTGCTCCCAACTCATTAATCGCACCGGTTTTCCCACGCTGGGCGAGTGTGACGGTAACCGCTCCGATGTTGCTCGCGCGGGCCGTAAAGGCACCATTTTGATCGCCTCCGAGCAGAAATATTTCACCGGGCGGAACGGTCAGGTCCGAGTGAAAAGCGCGGCAACCTGCTAGCGATAAAGTGCCCAGGGGAGCAAGAGGAAGAAGAGGGCGAACGATACGGTGGCCGTTAAATACAAGGCTGCGGAGCAGAGGGCGAATAGTGGTAGTGCGTGCAGACATATGTAGATAGCGTTTTTGAAGGGAGGAATTCCGGGTTTATCGGGCAGAGAGTTTAGTCGTGAGCTGGGTTATGGTGTCGGCAGGGAGCCGGGCGCTGCGAAGAAAGGTTTCAGCGGCCGGGCGGTCGTGCTCAATCCACGTTTGGAAAAGTTCTCCGGCAGTGCGTCCACGCAGCCCGGGCTCAGCGATTTGGCCTGCCCACGTTATTGCCGACGGGGGGTCCTGAAGGAGTGCGCTATGCGCGAAGGCCGCCAAGCCTGCGTCTGCCTCAGGGCCGAGTCCTTGACGCTGGAGCCATGCCCCTGCGTCATTGATTTGCTCTGGCCGCCAGTTTTCCATCGCTCCGCGGATCGCCGCTTGAGGGTCAGTGCTATGGGCGACCCACCAATTGGCGGTGGCTGCGGCATCCACCCACATCCACGTCCGCGCATACTCGCTCACCAGACCATCCCGTCCCTCGGGAGCCTGGGCTTCAATCCAGGTTCGTGCGCCTTCCCGATCGGCATTCGCCCACGAGCCAACGAATCCGCGCAGGGCTTGTTCCCGGGTCGCCGGGTCCGTCACCGTGGCGATGGATGCGCGCACCTGTTCACGCTGATTGGGAGAATCGGCAAGGCGGGTGATGTCTGAAAATATATCGGCGGCATTCGCGGGCTGACTGAGCCTGCCTGCCAAGGTCAAGGCGGCAGGCAGTTCGCCGCTGGCCACGAGCTGCCCGGTGGCGGTGCGGACAAGTTGAGTCGTGCGCTTGCTGAAACCTTCGCCCGTGACCTGCTGCTCCAACCACGCCAATGCAGCGGGACGATCTTTGTTCATCCAATGTTGGAGCACTCGACCTTGCGGCACCTCACCTTGGGAAGCAGCCATCGCAGCCACCGGGTCAGTGCGTGCCCATTCGCTGAGCACGAGCGCCGCCGCTGCTCCGCGCAATCGCCAATCCCTTGGCCGTTCGCCAATTTGACGGTTCAGGGCAGGAAGTTCGGAAGGATCAAGAGCGCGGACCAGCCGCTTTGCTTCTTCCATGGTTTCTTCCTGACCGTTCTCAAAACGGGTTAGTGCGATCAACCGGTCGGCCAGTTCCGGCGTGGCCTGCAAAAGCATCCGGTTTGGTGCATCGGGGGTGCCGGGAACAGAAACCTTGGACCATCCGGCTGATTCACGTTGGAGACTGGATTTCGGCAAAGGCAGGGTCGCGCTGGCAAACGCGGTTCCTTTCTGAGGACCCAGCCAATACGCGGGAACCCCGATCAGCAATGCAACTGTCAGGGCCACCGTGCTGAGGCCCGGCCATGTGCCGAGCCAGTGTCCTGCCGCTCCCGCGCTGATGCCGGCTCCCGCCCCCACTCCGCCGGAGCATGCTGCGAGGGTCAAGCTGCGGCGGGATATTTCTGTAATAAGCGAAGCTGAAGCCGCTTCCGAAGCAGGCGCGGCAAGGAAGACCGCGAGGGCGGAGGAAATGCCCGCCGCGCGAATTCCGCGGCCTTCGAGCAGCACGCGCAACTTGTCCAAGGCCCGGGAGACGCGCTTCTGGGCAGTGTCTTCACTTATGCCCAGGCTGGTGCCGATGGAGCGCAGGTCACGGCGCTCCAGATAACGTAAAACGAGCGCCTGACGGTCGGGCTCAGTTAGGGCCAGGAGGCTCTCATCCAGCGCGGCTGCCATTTCAGAAATGGGAGTGGGAGCGGAGTTTTCCGGGGAAGTTTGCATAGTGGTAGCGGCGGTGGTCTCCCTATTCCGACGGCGTTGTTCCGTGCGGACGGCTTTGCCTGCGACGAAGCAGGTGTGCCGGTGCAGCCAACCGCCAAGCAGCACCCCCTCAGGCAAGGTGCGTGCCTGACGGGCCAGGTCAGCGAAGACGATTTGAGTGATATCTTCGGCGAGCGGACGATCTTCATTCGAGTGCCGCAGCGCGGTCATGAACACAAGTTCAAAGTAGCGCCGGACGAGTTCGCGGAAGGAGGGTTCATCCTGGGTGGAGATGAAGTGGTGGAGGAGAGAAGTGTCGGATGGGACCATAATAAAAATGGGTGCATGGATAAGAACCCGCCGCTCCGTCGAAATCCGACGCAGGGCACAATAAAAGTTTCAGAAGAATCTCAACGGCAGCCTAGTAGCTCCTCCGCGTTTGATGGCAGGGTGGACTGGGAAAGGACAAAGTTGAAATTTTCCGGAATTCTTCCACAGCATTCCGGGCTCTTTTAAGAAGACCTAAAGCAGGACAGCTGCCCACTGAGGGTCGCTTCCAGTAGTTTAGGAACGAGCAGACTTCGAAGCCGGACGAGGCCCCATTCAGCCGCTCCCGTAAACCGACCCGCATTGGCAAAGAGCCAAGTAGCGCGTGTGTCCACTCACCGCTCCGGCAGTTTTTCCCGCTCCAAGTGATACCTCAGTCGTCCCTTACGGTGGTGGCCTGACTTTGTTCAACAGGGAGGCGCGTTCGCCGGCGGTGAGGCGGTCGGTAGCGGTGATCCATGCTTCAGCGGCAGCGGGGTCCCGCTGGTGCCACTGCGGGAGCAGTTCGTTCAACCGACGCTCGCGTTTGCCCGCGTCCGTGATGGCGGTGCTCCAGATGAGCGCGGCTTCCGGATCGTTGGGGAAATGGGCACGAACGAATTCGCCCAGGAAGGCATCGCGTTCCGGGCCGGGCGGCTGGGCGAGGAGGTATTGAGAAGCGCCTACGGCATCGTGGCGTGCCCACGTTTCGCCAGCCTCTTTGAAGAGGCTGGCTCGCTGCTCCCCCTCCGGCAGTTGGCCGATGAGGGCGAGTGCGGCGGGCGCGTCAATGTGCTGACTGTCTATCAGATAGCCACGGGCGCGTCCGGCATTCCATGCGTCGCGCTCCGGTCCGGTGGCGGGCACCAGCTTCTCCAATTCATCACTCCGCGCGGGATCGCGGCGGGCGCCGTATGACCACTCGCCCAGCATCCTCAGGAGGCCGGGGCGTTCGGCGGCGGGCAGGGCGGCGATGCGCGACAGAGTGCCGGCGGGATCACCCTGGCCGGCGGTCATGACAAATTGTTTTTGTAAATCGCGCCGCTGCACGGGATCGATGACATGCTTATTGAGAGTTTGCCATACCATATCAGGATGCGTGCGTGACATGACCCCGCCCCGCAACACGCCAAGGAGTTGCTCATCGCGCGCGGTCTTGTCGGGCTGTGCCAATATCCACGCCAGCGCGCCCTGAGGATCCTTACCAGCCCAGGTGTCGAGCGCGATGCGCAAAGAAGAATTCCGCTCATCGCCCGGCGGCAGTGATTGCGCCAATGTCAGGGCCGCAGAGGGATCAGTGAGGCTCAATTCGTTAAAAACAAAATGCCTGCCCATGCTGCGGGGCCAGCCATCCGGCAGGTTGTCCAGCGCGGCTATCGCTGCGTTGCGGTCGCGGCGCAGCCATTCCGAAAAGACCGTGCCCACCAATGACATGGATAACTGCCGCTGCGGCACAGTCGTCGTGGCCCGCAGCGCGGCTGCTGGATCGAGCGCGGCCCAGCGTTTGAAGAGAATGTTCCACACGGGCACGGGCAGTTGCTCCAGCGAAATCTCGTCCATCGGTGCCCGGAGCAGTTCGGCAAAAAGGCGCTCGCAGTCTTCTGCGGTTTTGAGTCCCGCAATCTTGCCGAGCACACCTGCCATGCTGCTGCGCAGCGGATTTTGCGGTGCGGCGCTGTCCTCCGCAACGGCGGCGGCGGGCGCGGGAGATGCGGCAACGTGCGGGCGGGGCGGGATGGCGTGCGCCGTGGAGGCAGCTGTTTGGGTCATGGCTCTGTGCAGACGCCATGTCCGCACGCCCCCGCCGGCGGCGAGAGCACAGAGGATAAGGGCGGAGGTTCGAAGAAAGGCATTCATGGGCGGACAAGTTTTTGCTTAACGTCCGGGGGCAGCGCGGCGGTTTCCAGCCATGCGTGCGCGGCGACGGCGTCCTGTTTATGCCATGCTGCATAACGACTGGCCAGGACGCTGTCGCGGATGGCTGCCTCACTGTGGAGCGCCACGGTTTCGATGTCCTCGCGGGGATGCAGCGGGTCCGGGTGATGCATCAGTCCTTGAAGCAGACCGTCGCGGTATTTCCCGGGAGGGATTTCCTGCACCAGCGCGCGCAGCAACTGCGGCGCACTACCGGCGAGATGCGGGCTCGTATTGTAGCTAAAAAAGTCCGACCTTAATTCATCCGGAAGCGTGCGCAGGGCCTCGACCGCAAGCAGGGGATCGCTGACGGCCAACTGCTGCACGGCAAAAAGCCCGCTGTCTTTCCTGATATGAAAATCCGGTTCCTGGAGCGCGAGGGCGAGCGAGATGTCAGGCCGCTGATAGGTGAGACGGTCAATGAAACGGCGGGCCGCGGCATCCCGCTCCCCGTCCAGTGTGCGCGCCTCGAGCCAAGTGCGGGCAGCGGCAGTATCGACCTGCGCCCAAAGGTTGAGCAGTTCTTCCCGCACTGGCTCCGTTTTCATGTCGGGCGGCAGCGCGTTCACCAGATCCAGCGCCCGCTGCGGCTGCACTGCGGCCAGCATTTTCAAAGCACTGAAGGAAGTCGCCTCCCGGAACAGCCCCGCCTCCAACTGCCCCAGCCGCGCCAGGGCCGCCTCCGGGTCAGCCTGCATCCACACGGATAGCAAGCCCAGCCATGCATAGGTGCGATTGCTTGCATTCTTCGCATTGGCCAGCGCTTCCGCGGCCTCCACTGCGGCCGGCAGGTCCACTGCCGCGCGCCGGGCAAAGAGTGAGCGCAGCAGCAAAGCTGGCGTGTCCCCGCCGGCAGTAATGAGTGCCTGCGCCGCATCAAACTGCGCGGGCGCAAGGTCTGAAATGAGCAGCGCCAGTTCCAAGAGCGCTGTCTCCGATCCCTCGGGTTTCAGTGAACGGATGCCGCTGGCCAACCGCGCCAGCAGTGGATCCTGCAGCCGCGCCGGCGGCTGCGGAAAGCTATGCTGCGAGGTACCGGCGGGAGGCTGCGTGGTGCTCAACGGCCACACCACTGGCAAAGTGAAGGCGGCCACAGCTGCCGCGATGGGAGCGAGTTTCATGGTAAATAGTGCGGTTAGGGAAGTAGCTG
>JAYUWQ010000968.1:0-2732 GCA_043753485.1 bacterium | reverse complement strand
TGCAGGGCCTGATCGACTGGGCCGCCACCCTGCCCTCCGCCAGCGAACGGAAAATCGTCACCGATCAAATCCTGAAAAACCCCGGAGTCCTGACACCTGCCGAACTCGAAAAACTGGTGGCCCCGCTGAAATAAACTGCCCCGGCCACCCCCAATCAATCCACCGGAACTAGCAACTCGTCGGTTCGCGTTGCAGGATTTTCACGGTGTGCGGGATGGCGCCGGCGATAAAGCCGAGGCAATCGACCGCGCCCTGGGGCTTGCCGGGGAGGGCGATCACCAGACTGTTTTCCACCACCGCGCCGAGAGATCGGGAGAGAATCGCATTCGGCGTCAGGGCGATGGACTGCATCCTCATGGATTCCCCGAAGCCGGGGATTTCGAGGCGGGCGACCGAGCGGATCGCTTCCGGGGTGACGTCGCGGGAGGCGATGCCGGTGCCGCCAGTCGTCAGGATCAGATGACAACCCTGACGCGCAAAGGATTGCACGGCATTGGCGATTTGTGCCTGATCGTCAGGAACGAGGGCTTCCGCAATGGTCTGCCAGCCATGGACAGCCACGGCGGCGCGCACAGCGGGGCCGCCGAGGTCCGCATAAACCTGGGAGGAAGCCCGGTCGCTGACAGTAATGATGCCGGTGGGAATCATGGTGATGTTTGGGTTCAACCGCAGCCCACCTCCCCGTTTCAAGGAAAAGGTTGTGATGACCAGGCGATGCCGCGGAACTATGGCAGGTCGGTGGCCCCCATGAGGTAGCGGTCGCATTCCCGGGCGGCGCCCCGGCCTTCGTTGATGGCCCAGACCACGAGGCTTTGGCCACGACGGCAGTCGCCCGCGGCAAAGACCCCGGTGAGGCTGGTAGTGTATTTCTCATGCTCCGCTTTGATGTTGCTGCGGGCATCGCGTTCGACGTTCAAGGCATCGAGGAGTGGCTGTTCCGGCCCGAGGAAACCCATCGCGAGAAGCACCAGCTCCGCAGACAGCACTTTTTCGGTACCGGCAATTTTCTGCGGGCCAAAGTTGCCTTTGTCGTCCTTCTTCCATTCGACATCGACGACGTGCACGGCTTTGATGTTGCCCTCGGCGTCGCCTTCGAAATGGGTGGCGGTGGTCAGATAAACGCGGGGATCATCGCCAAAGCGGGCCGCCGCTTCTTCCTGACCGTAGTCCATCTTGTAAACCTTTGGCCACTCGGGCCAAGGGTTGCTGGCATCGCGCTTTTCGGGAGGTCTGGCCATGATCTCAAGCTGGGTGACAGCAACACAGCCGTGGCGCAGGGAGGTGCCCACGCAGTCAGTGCCGGTATCACCGCCGCCGATGATGACCACGTTTTTGCCATCAGCCGTGATGTAATCGCCGCCGGGTTGATCGAGCACGGCCTTGGTATTGGCAGTGAGGAAATCCATGGCAAAGTGGATGCCTTTCAGATCGCGGCCGGGAATCGGCAGATCGCGGGGTTTGGTGGCTCCGGTGCAAACAACAGTGGCATCGAATTCCCTGGCAAGCTTTTCAGCTGGATAGCTGCCTCCGATGGTGGTGTTGCAGACAAATTTCACCCCTTCATCCTCCATCTGGGAAATGCGGCGGAGCACGACTTCGTTTTTGTCGAGTTTCATGTTGGGAATGCCATACATGAGGAGACCCCCGGGCCGGTCGGCCCGCTCGAAGACGGTGACGCTATGCCCGGCTTTGTTCAACTGGGCGGCGGCACTGAGACCGGCGGGACCGGAACCAATCACGGCCACTTTTTTGCCGGTGCGTTTCGACGGCGCCTGAGCGGTGACCCAACCTTCGTCCCAGCCTTTATCAATGATCGAAACTTCAAGGTTTTTGATCGTGACCGGTGGGTTGTTGATGCCGAGGACGCAGGAACCCTCACAAGGGGCAGGACAGACCCGGCCGGTGAATTCCGGGAAGTTGTTGGTCTTGTGCAGGCGCTCGAGAGCTTCCCGCCACAGACCACGATAGACGAGATCATTCCATTCCGGGATCAGATTATTGACCGGGCAGCCGCTGGCCATGCCACTGATGAGCTTGCCGGTGTGGCAGAAGGGCACACCACAATCCATGCAGCGTGCACCCTGCGTTTTGAGTTTTTCCTCCGGAAGGTGAAGGTGGATTTCCTTCCAATCCTTGATGCGTGAGAGCGGAGAGCGGTCCGCGGGCAGTTCACGTTCGAATTCGATAAAGCCTGTTGGTTTTCCCATGGTGGTATTAAAGCAAAATATGTTCGTTGAGTCGCTGGTTCCTAGCCGCCACCGATACGGGCGACGTCCCTGGCATTGGCCTCGAAGGCCGCGTTGAGGGCTTCGTCCCCGCTCAATCCATCGGCCTCCGCTTTGCTGATGGCCTGAAGCACCCGCTTGTAGTCCTTCGGCATCACTTTGACGAATTTCGGCACCATGTCGTCCCAGAGGGCCAGGACTTTGTAGGCTTTCTGGCTCCTGGTGAAATCGGCGTGGCGTTTGATCAGAACGCGGAGTTCTTCGGCCTCGTCGGATTCCAGTTTTTCGAGGGCCACCATCTGCGGGTTGCAGCGCAGGGCGAAGTCGCCCTTCTCATCAAGGATGTAAGCGATCCCGCCGCTCATCCCGGCCGCGAAGTTGCGCCCGGTTTCTCCAAGAACGACTACCTTGCCTCCCGTCATGTATTCGCAGCCGTGGTCGCCCACGCCTTCGACCACTGCTTTGCAGCCGGAATTGCGCACGCCGAAACGTTCGCCAGCCATACCA
>JAYUWQ010000967.1:0-2737 GCA_043753485.1 bacterium | reverse complement strand
ACCGGGGCTGGAATTACGACGGCTCGACCATGACCGGGGCGGCGATTCTTTCCAAAACCCGCTTTGATGACACCTATCTGGATGCCCAATGGGACGATGGCGGCTCCGGTCCTATCTTTAAATACGAACGGGTCTACGTCCTGACCCAGACCATCAATCCCACCACCGGGATCATTGATGGAACAATCGTGCCGGAGAACCCCAAGATCCCCCAGGACACCACCGGCCCTCCCGGCGTCAATGTGAACACCCTGGGCACCAACAAGGAAACCTACCGTTGGTATTGGCTGATCGAGAATGCGCGGAGCACCGATGACTATCAGAAAATCATGAACGTGGCCACCGCCATCGGCCAAGCCCAGGGCTCCGCCGCCTTCAAGACCCAGACCAATCAATTTCTCGATGTGGATGCCCTGCTGCGCGGCCACGTGCCCGCCATTCTTTATGGGGTCACTGACAACTACCTCACCGGTGCCGCCCAGCACAATGTACTGTTCTATTTCCCGCCCGGAGGGAAAGGCATCCTGTTCCCGTGGGATTTGGATTTCCTCGATCAGGGCAGCACCACGGCATCTCTCACCAGCGGTCAGGATCTGGGGAAATTCCTCGCTGACCCCTCCAACAAACGGCTCTACTACGGCCACCTCCTCGACGTGCTGAACCGCTCGTTCAACGATTCCTTCCTCACCCGCTGGGCGACCCATTACTCGCGGTATGGCACGGACAACATGACCAGCAGCCTGACCTACCTGCGCGGCCGGGCCACCTATGCCCGCAATGTGGTGACCGGGACGGGTGGCCAGACCGCCCCCGTTCCCGTCGTGACCTTCGCCCGCACCAGCGCCGCCACCATGGACGTGACCACCCCGTTCGCCACCGTCACGGGAAGCGGATGGATCGATGTGGACCTCATCCGCCTCGCCGGAAGCCCGGAACCGCTGACGGTGACCTGGACAACCCAGAATGCCTGGTCGCTCCAGTTGCCTCTGCTGACCGGCACCAACCTCTATACCCTCGAAGCGGTGCGGAAGGACGGCACCATTGCGGGGACTGCCACCGTCACCGTGACGACCACCAGCGGGACCAGTCCGGCCTCCGCCGACAATCTGGTGATTTCCAAAATCCATTACAATCCCTCCGCCCCCACCCCTGCCGAAATCACCGCCGGATACAACCTGGCAGATGACTTCGAGTATCTTGAACTGCAGAACATCAGCGCCACTCCGGTGATCCTGACCAATTGCCGTTTTGACAGTGGCCTGACCTATTCCTTCGCGGGGAGTACCGAGATTCCAGCGGGCGGGCGGCTGATCCTGCCGCGGCGCAGTGCGGCTTTTGCCCTGAGGCATCCCGGCGTGGCTACGGCTTTGGAATATTATGTGGCGGCGGATCCCACGGGCAACAAGCTGAGCGACGCCGGTGAAGAACTGTCGTTGATTTCGGCCGCGGGTCTCGAGGTCAAGCGCTTTGTCTACGATGACAATGCCCCGTGGCCGACAGCCGCGGACGGCACCGGCAGCGCCCTCACTCTGATTTCCCCGATGGGCAATCCTGATCACAACAATCCCTTGAGCTGGAGATCCAGTTCCGTGCCTGGGGGCGCACCCGGCAAATCCGACGGCATCCACTTCACCGGCGATGCCAATGCCGATACCGACCAGGATGGACTGACAGATCTGGTGGACTTTGCGATCGGAGCCGGCAGCCCGCCCACCGCCACCCTCACCGGCACCGCCGCAGCCCCTATCCTATGGTTCACGATGGACCGGGATATGGCCGTGCAGGTTTCCACCGGGATTCAAATCTCCAGCGATTTGACCGCGGCGGGACCCACCGGGTGGATGCCAGCCACCAATGCCATCCTGATCAGCCGCACCCCGCTCACTGGGACGGTGGAGCGACTGGTCTTCGCCATCCCCTCGCCTCCCGGAGCCACGCGCGCCTTTGTCCGGGCCCGGTTCTCCAATCCGTGATCGATTCCGCCTTCCGGCACTCCAACGGACGCCCTCCAGCCGGAACAGGACGGTTGCCAGCGCTGCCCACGCACGGGCTCTCCCGCCGGGTTTACCTGCACGTCCTGACGGGACGGACGGTTGATTTCCGATAGCCCTTCCGCCATTGGCAGAACCGTGCATTTTTCGCTGGCCTGCCGCCACTTGGAAGCTAGTCTGGGGCGTCTGAAAACTCCTGCTTCATCCCGTCGTGCCTTCCTGCGCTGGTCCCTGCCTGCCGCAGGATTCACCGCCCTTGCCCCCCGTCTGTCCGCCCAACGCCCCGACGCGGCGCTGCGCAGCAATCTGGAGCGGGTTTACGTCCAATGGCTCCAGGCGATGTATCAGAAAGATCTGGCCCGCTGGTCCGCCGTCACTTCACGCTACCGGCAGATGTGCCTGCGGAACCAGGTGGTCTCCCTGAAACAACCCTGGCCCCGCGCGGTCTTCACCTCCTTTTTCCGTCCCCCGGATCTCACCAAACTCCTGTTCGTCGATGCCTCCGCTTCAGGAGCCGCCGCCCGCTTGGTCTATTTCGGCCGGGTGGACTTCGGATTTGTGGAAGGCGAGATCACCCCGGAAAATCCCCTGATGCTCCATTTCCTCAATGAAGATGGGGTTTGGAAATTCAATACCCTGCAATACGTCAATCTCGGAAGCGACGACGCCCTGAAACGCGACATCCGCGCCGGGAGCCGCCGGTGGCTGGAGCGGGATGACTTCCTCCTCGACCCCAATCCGCCGGA
>JAYUWQ010000966.1:0-2737 GCA_043753485.1 bacterium | reverse complement strand
GCCAGTGGACCGGATTGGTTATCTGACGGTCGATTTTGAATCGTTCAGGGCCGAGGGATTCCTGCTCGGGCACGCTGGAGTGGTCAGTATTCCGGAGTCGTTTCCGATGATCGAATACATCCAGCACTTGTTCCAGTTCACCGCCGACGAGAGTTGCGGCAAATGTTTTCCGTGCCGGCTCGGCAGCACCCGCGGCAAGGAGTTGATCGCCAAAGCACGGGCGGATGATTCCTTCAAAATCGACCGTGAATTGATCGACGACCTCCTCGAAACCCTGGAGCAGACCAGCCTGTGCGCCCTGGGCGGCGGGGTGCCCCTGCCCATCAAAAACGCCCTGCATCATTTTGAGGAGGAGTTGAGCGGGTATTTCGCCGGCACCATTCATGGGAGAAGGAAACCTTACCGTGCCGGGGCCGCCCCGGCCTGATCCCCTCGTTATTCAAACCCTCACCCCATCCCCCAGCCATGGTTCAGGATATCTCCACCCTCACCGCTTACCTTGACGGCGAACCCATGCGGTTCGAGGCCGGCGAAACCGTGTTGAACTTCATCGACCGTCACCGCGGCCGCGGGCATGTCCCGACGCTCTGTGATGCGCCCCAACTGGAACCTTATGGCGCCTGCCGGGTCTGCTCGGTGGAAGTGGCCTTGAAACCTGATGGTCCCCGCCGGGTGATGGCCTCCTGCCACACCCCGATCGCCGACGGGATGCACATCTTCACGGAATCGCCCAAGGTGCAGCGGCTGCGCCGGAACATCGTCGAACTGGTCCTGACCGACCACCCGCTGGACTGCCTGACCTGCGAGGTGAATGGCAATTGCGAACTGCAAACCGTGGCCGCCAAAGTGGGCATCCGCGGCGTGCGGTATCCGGCCGGAGCGAATCATCTGGACCGCAAAAAGGATCTCTCCCACGCCTACATGACGTCGGATTTGTCCAAGTGCATCAACTGCTCGCGTTGCGTGCGGGCCTGTGATGAGATCCAAGGGCAATTTGTGCTATCGATGCATGGCCGCGGCTTCGGGGCGCGCATCATCAAGGGGCTGGACACCACTTTCGAAGACAGTCCCTGCGTGTCCTGCGGGGCCTGCTCGCAGGCCTGCCCGACCTCGGCGATCAGCGACCGCTTCATGTCGAAGTCGATCGAGGCCACCAAAAAGACCCGCACCGTCTGCACTTATTGCGGGGTGGGCTGCAATTTGACCGTCGCCACCAAGGGCAGTGAAGTGCTCTCGATCCAGGCTCCGGTGGATGCCGAAGTGAACCACGCCCACACCTGTCTGAAGGGACGTTATGCGTTCAAGTTCTTCAATCATCCGGACCGGCTGCGCCAGCCGCTCATCCGCATCAATGGCGAGCTCCAGGAAGCCACGTGGGAGGAAGCCTACACTCACATCCACGAAAATCTGACCCGCATCAAAAATGAACACGGCGGGCAGGCGGTGGCGGGAATTTCCTCGGCCCGCTGCACCAACGAGGAGAACTATCTGATGCAGAAGTTCATCCGGGCGGTGATGGGAACCAACAATATTGACTGCTGCGCACGCGTCTGCCACTCCCCCACCGCGTGGGGCATGCAGAAGAGTTTTGGCACCGGGGCGGCGACCAATTCCTTTGAGGATCTGGAGTTCACCAAATGCATCATGGTGATTGGCGCGAATCCTACGGAAGGCCACCCGGTCACCGGCGCCCGGCTGAAACAGCAGGTCATGAAAGGCGTCCCGCTGATCGTGATTGATCCACGCAAAATCGAGTTGGTGCCGTATGCGAAATACCACCTGCAATTGCGCCCTGGCACCAACGTGGCGCTGTTGAACATGATGGCGCGGTTCATCCTCGATGCGGGCCTGATGAAACGTGAATTTGTGGAGAAACGCTGTGAAAACTGGGCGGAGTTCGAGGCTGGACTAAAAGCGCTCGACCTGGATGAGATGGAACGCATCACCGGGGTCGATCAGGAGCTGGCGCGCGCCGCCGCGTTGGAATACGCTTCCGCCGAGGCCGCGATGAGTTTCCACGGCCTCGGGGTGACCGAGCACCAGATGGGAGCGCGCACCGTGATGCTGATCGCCAACCTGGCCATGATGACCGGCAACATCGGCCGGCCTGGGGTCGGAGTGAATCCTTTGCGAGGTCAAAACAACGTGCAGGGTGCCGCGGACATGGGCTGTCAGCCCCATCAGGGCGCCGGTTATTTTGAAGTGAATGACCCCGGGGTGCATCGCCGCTATGAGGATTTTTACGGGGTGAAACTCAACGAGGAGCCCGGCTGGAAAATCCCGGAGATGTTTGAAGCCGCGATTGATGGACGCTTGAAGGCGCTCTGGCTGATGGGTGAAGACGTCGTGCAGACCGACCCGGACTCCGAGCATGTGAAAACGGCCATGGGCAGCCTCGATTTTTTGGTGGTGCAGGAGATCTTCATGACGGAGACCGCCAAGTTTGCCAACGTGGTGCTGCCCGCTTCCTCGTTCCTGGAAAAGAGCGGCACCTTCACCAATGCAGAGCGCCGGGTGCAACGGGTGAATGCGGCCGTGAAACCGCTGGAAGGCACCAAGCCGGATGGCCAGATTCTTTGCGAGGTCATGCAGCGTTTCGGTTATCCGCAGGCCGACTATACCCCGGATGGCGTGCTGGCGGAAATCGCCCGCATTGTGCCGTTCTTCAAAGGCGCGACCTGGGAGAATCTGGGCGATAACGGAAAACAGTGGCCAATCCTGGACGGCGGGCGCGACA
>JAYUWQ010000965.1:0-6914 GCA_043753485.1 bacterium | reverse complement strand
TCCCCCCAGACCGCGACGGATTGATGGGCCGTCTGACGGGTTTCCAGATGAAGCAGGTTGGCCCAGGGCATAAATTCAAAAGTTGGCAGGATCAGCGGGGAATCAGAGCAGGGAAGGGGAGTTGTTCTCTTGCCAGCTTCATTTCTTCACGATCCAAATATTCCGGTAGCGTACCGGGGAGCCATGATCCTGAAAATGCAGCGGTCCGGGTTCCGGGCCTTCCGGAAGCGGGGCCGAAGTGGTGGCATGGGTCAGTTCCACGGCATCCTGCACGAGCACCCCGTTGTGTTTCACGGTCGCTTTGGCGGAGGTGGTTTTCCGGCCGCCGGTGTCATACACGGCCGCAGTGTAATCGATATCGTAGGTCTGCCACGTCAGGGGAGGAAAAGCCATGTTCACCAGAGGGGCCGCGATGGTGTAGATGCCGCCACATTCATTGTCCCGCCCTTCCAGACCAAAGCTGTCCAGCACCTGCACCTCATAACGTCCTTGGAGATAACATCCGCTATTGCCTCTCCCCTGTCCGCGTTGCTCCGGCATGTAGGGGATTCTGAACTCCACATGCAGCGTGAAACTGCCCCATTTTTCCCTGGTGGTGATTCCCTGCATCAGGGTTCCGCCCTCCATCCGGCCGTTTTCAAAGGCGCCGGCCGAAGTGCCATCAGACAACATGACCGCTCCGGCCGGAGCGGGGGCTCCCAGCGTAGGGCTGTGCCGCCCGATACGGCTCAGCGTGCCCTTGGGAAAAATCAGCTTCCCAGCGGCCACGGAGCCGCCCAGACCCGGGAACGTTATTTTTCCCTCTGCGGCCCGGCCCTTGATCCGGAGGTTCCGGTCCCCGGCAAAGCCGTCTCCGGGCAATCCTCCTGGATAGAGCACGGCGGAGAAGGTCCCGGCGTCCTCCACCACCAGTTGCACGCCGGTCTTTTTTCCATCCAGTTCTCCTGAATATTCCCCCTGCAAGGCAAAGTCAGGGTCCTTTTGGGTGGCTTCCAAAACCTCCGTAAACACCCTGCCTTCCGCAGCAGATGCGGCGATGGCGATGAAGGGGAAAACCAAGCAGAGCAGGCGGCAGATCATAAGATTAATAAGGGAATACCATCAGACTAGGACCGCCCCGGTCCTCCTGTCCAACCGTTTTACCAACCCCTCGTCATTGAACGAGTTTTTGGAGATCTCCGGGTTGCCTGTCATCCCGGGGCGGGATTGATCCGTTTCTTTCCGGGGCACTGGGGCCCGGATGATCCACTCAGGGGTGCCCGGCCCAGGCGCCTCATAGGAGAATCCCTTGTTTTGAACCGCTACGGTCCGATCCCGGGCCTGACAGCCAGAAAAATCTCGACTATTTTAACGCGATGAACTATTTTAAAATTTCCATAATAATCTGATCTTTTAGTGTTCCACGCCGTCCTGCGCGGGCCACGGAATAAAAGATCACCCCTTTTTCTGTCCATGTTCCTGATTCCCCGTATTATTCGTCCGGTTGCTTTCTTAGCCCTTGGGATGGTCCCGGTTCATAGCCTGGTGGCAGCTCCGATCATTTCGGAATTCATGGCGGCCAATAAATCCACCCTCGTCGACGAAGACGGGGCCTATTCGGATTGGATTGAAATCCACAATCCCGATGCGACCGCGGTGGACCTCACGGGCTGGCGGCTCACCGACAACGCGGGCAGTTTGGCCAAGTGGACCTTTCCTGCCGTCACCTTGGAGCCCGGTGAATTCCGCATCGTGTTCGCTTCCTCGAAAAACCGGATCAATCCTGCGGCGAATCTCCACACCAATTTTGCCCTGGCAGCAGGAGGGGAATATCTCGCCCTCATTTCACCGCTGGGCGTCACGTCCACCGAATTTGCCCCCACCTTCCCACCGCAGGAGGACGATATCAGCTACGGGGCCGCTTTCTCCTCCACCAACCTGATCACTACCGGACAGGCCGCCCGGTATCTGGTGCCCTCCGGCAGCACGCCCGCGACGGCCACCTGGACCGCCGCGGCCTTCAATGATGGCACCTGGGCCAGTGGGGCCACCGGACTGGGATTTGGCCTGCTGGTGCCCGGAATGCTGGTGAAAGAAGTACAGACCAATTTTGACATGGGCACGCTGGCCGCCCTGGACGCCGCCCTCGCCGGCACACCCAGTCCGCCCACCCTGACGGCCAATACCCAGATCCGTCCAGTGATCAACTTCCTCGGAGATGGCGGCGACGGGAATTTTCCCAACAATGTTTCCTTCGCTTTGCCGGGCGAAACCCACGGCCTGCGCGCCACCGGGTTCCTTAGTCTCCCGGCCGCCGGCGCGTGGACGCTGGCTGTGAATTCCGATGATGGCTCCCGCCTGCGGTTGGATCTCAACAATGACGGGGATTTCCTGGATGCCGGTGAGACCTTGATTCTGGACGATTCCGGGCATGGCGCCCAGGACCGCTTCGCTACAGTGACGGTGGCCGCTGCCGGAGCCTACCGCATGGAGTTTGTCTATTTTGAAAACTACGGCGGGGATGAAGTGGAACTGTTCGCCCAGGCGGGGACCCATACCGGTTATAACACCGGCTTCCGCCTGATCGGCGATACCGCGAATGGTGGCCTCGCCATCTCCACCACCCCGGACGGCTCCAGCGGCGGTGGCTCCGTGATCGCCACCAACCTCTCGGCGCCCATGCTCACCGCCCCCAATTACCGGAGTTCCTGTTATACACGCTCCACCTTCAATCTGGCCAATACCACGGCCATCAACGCCCTCGCCAGCCTCAACCTCCGCATCAGTTACAATGATGGTTTTGTGGCCTGGCTGAACGGGGTGAAAATTGCCAGCCGCAATGCTCCGGCCATTCCTGACTGGAATTCGCTTTCCACTACCAGCCGAGACACCACCCTCTCGCTTACTCCGGAAAACATCAACGTGACCGCGTTCCGTTCCGCCTTGATCGTGGGGGCCAACAAACTGTCGGTCCAAGGCCTGAATGTAGCGGCCAGCGATTCCTCCTTCCTCATCCTGCCCACCCTCAGTGGAGGTGCCCTTCAGGCCGGGGGACCGTTTTTCTTCAAGCAGGCGACGCCTGGCACGTTGAACAACACCCCGACCTCGCTGGGGTTCGTGGCGGATACCACCTTCAGCCACAAGCGCGGGATCTACGCCGCGCCCTTCACCCTCTCCGTCACCACCGCCACCCCCGGGGCGACCCTGTATTACACGCTGGATGGCTCCAAGCCTTCGACCACCAATGGCACCGCGGTGCTGCCCCTCAACACCACCACGCCACCGGTGCTCAATCTGCCCATCAATCAGACCCGGGCGGTCCGGGTGATGGCGGCGAAACTGAATTATGAATCCACCAATGCCGACACCAATACCTATCTGTTTCTGGATACGGTGCTGGCCCAGCCCTCCACTCCGCCGGCTCCCGGCTGGCCGGATGTTCCCGGGGCGACCGCAGGGAAATACGTGCGCAACGGACAGGAATACGATTATGGCATGGATCCTGACATTATCAACTCCGCCAATGCAGCCATCGGTGGGGTAGCCCAGGTCAAGGCCGCACTCCAGGCCATCCCCAGCGTCTGTGTCACCGTGCCGGTGGCCAGCCTGACCGATGCTGCCACGGGCATCTATTCCAATGCCGGCGGCGATGGATTCCAATGGGAACGGGAAGCCAGCATCGAGATGATCAACGACCCCAACACCACGGATCAGGGCTTTCAGGAAAACTGCGGCCTGCGCATCCGCGGGGGATACTCCCGCAGTGGAGACAATCCCAAACACGCCTTCCGCATCCTCTTCCGCGGCGAATATGGCGCGGGCAAGCTGGATTACCCGATCTTCAAGGGCGACGACTCTGCCATCACGAGCTTCGACAAGTTCGACATCCAGACCTCCCAGAACTATTCCTGGTCCTTCGGAGGCGATGGCTCCAACACTTTCCTGCGCGAACTGTGGTGCCGGGATACCCAGCGGGCCATGAACCGGCCCTCCACCCGTGGCCGCTTTGTCCATCTTTATCTGAATGGCCTCTACTGGGGGCTCTATCAAATCCAGGAGCGGGCCGAAGCCGACTACGCCGCCGCCTATTTCGGGGGCACAGACCAGGATTACGATGTCGCCAAGGTCGAAGCCGGACCCTACATCGTAAATCCCACCGCCGGCGACCTGAATGCCTGGAACGATCAATGGGCCAAATCGCGCGCCAGTTATTTCATCAATACGGACCGCTCCCCGGTCTCTCCCTATGGGGCTGCGGTCTCAACCCAGGCCCAGAAAAACGCCGCCTACTTCAAACTGATGGGCCGCGCCGCCGATGGAATCACTCCCACCGCTGATCCTGTGCTGTTGGACGTCGACAACCTGATCGACTACATGATGATCATCTTTTATTCGGGGAATACCGATGCGCCGCTTTCCGCCTTCCTCGGCAATGAGTCACCCAACAACTTCTATGCGATGCGGGACCGGCGCGGCGGCCATGGCTTTCTCCACATCCAGCACGATGGCGAGCATTCCCTCAATGCCGGATCTGCTGCCTCCGACCGCGTCGGACCATTCAGCGACCCCATCGGCGGCGGCTGGAACAACGCGACCAAGTCCAATGCCCAGTACACCCATCAGGATCTGGCGCCCAATGCGGAATACCGGATCCGCTTTGCGGACCGGGTGCACCGCCACCTGATTGATTCCAAAGGAGCCCTGAACACCGCCAAAAGCCAGGCCCGTCTGTCAGCCCGCGCCACCGTGGTGGAGAGCGCCATCATCGCGGAGTCTGCCCGCTGGGGCGACTCCAAACTGGGCACCGGATTCCCCCACACCGCTGACACCTGGCGTTCGGCCCGCAACAACACGCTCGCCTGGTTCACTACCCGCAGTGGAACGCTGATGACTCAATTCCAGAATGCCGGACTCTATCCAAATGTTGCCGCGCCAACCATGAGCCCGTCCGGTGGTCCAGTCACTTCCACCACTCCGCTCAGCATGAATGCCGGAGTCTCCACGATCTATTATACAATCAATGGAGCGGACCCCCGCCAGATCGGCGGGACGCTGGCTCCCGGCGCCCAAAGTTATGTGGGCGGGATTCTCTCCACCGTGACTTTTGTCGCGGACGGGTCCTCCGGTGCCACCTGGCGTTATCTGGACAATGGCTCCAATCAGGGCACGGCCTGGCGCCAGCCCGGATTTGTGGACAGCGCCTGGAAAGGCCCCTCGCGTGGGCAGTTCGGTTATGGCGAAGGAGACGAAAACACCGTGGTGGAGGATAATCCAACCGCAGGTTACAACGCTGCCGACACCAACCGCTACATCACCACCTACTTCCGTACCACCTTCACAGGCGGCACCCTCACAGGCCTCTCCGGGCTGACCCTCAACGTGAAGCGGGATGATGGCATCGTGGTTTATCTCAATGGCACCGAAATAGTCCGCGATGGCTTCGATCCGGTGGCGGCGATTGGTTATCTCAGCCCTTCCACCAATCCGGCCGACGATGGTCAGAACTTCGTTCCCTTCGCCAATCTTCCCCTGAATCTGCTCAACACCGGAACCAATACCCTTGCGGTGGAAATCCACCAGACGGGTGCCAATTCCAGCGATGTCAGCTTCGATTGCCGCCTCACCGCGACGCGCGCCACCGGTGGGACGTCGATCCTCCTTCCGGCAGGCGTGGCCACGGTCCGGGCCCGGGTCCTCAATGGCTCAGGGACGTGGAGTGCCCTCAATGAACAGGAGTTTCTGGTGAATACCTCCGCGGCCAGTGCGGCCAATGTCGTGGTCAGTGAAGTCATGTATCACCCCGCCGATCCCACGGCCGCTGAATTGTCAGCAGGGTTTTTTGATTCGGATGACTTTGAGTGGCTGGAACTGCAGAACACCGGTGCCCTGCCGGTGGACTTGCGCGGCGCTTATTTCTTCAATGGGATCGATTTCACATTCCCCATGAATTCCAACCCGACCACCCTGGTGCCGGTGGGCGGCCGGGTCATCCTCTGCAAAAACATCCTGGCGTTCCGTCAGCGCTACGGCACCGGCTTCAATGCGTTGATTGCCGGGCAATTCGCCGGTTCGCTCGACAATGCCGGTGAACGGATCTCGCTCAAACAGCCTGACAGCACGGTCATCTTCGACTTCACCTACACGGACACCGCCCCGTGGCCGGCCGATGCGGATGGCATCGGACGCAGCCTTGTCCTGACCTATCCGGTGGGCTCCCCCGATCCCTCCTTGTCCTCCAGTTGGCGCCCGTCAGCGGTGGTGGGCGGATCGCCCACCGGCACCGATGCCACGACTTATGCCGCCTGGAAGACGGCCAACGGAATCAGCAGCGATACGGATGATACGGACAAGGATGGACTGAACAGTTTCACCGAGTATCTCCACGGCACCAGTCCGGTGGTGCCGGATGTGACCCCGCAGCTGCAGGGGATCATCGGCACCTATCCGCTCGGCGTGCCGCCGGTCCCGGGCCGTTATTTCACGTTCTCCTGGCAGCGCAATCTGGCGGCGGGTGATGTGAATTATGTGATCGAGCAATCCACCAGTCTGGCTGGAAATTCATGGGCGCCGGTTCCGGTGACCATGGTCAGCGAGATGGTCCTCCCGCTTCCCGCTAGCGGCAGCACGTCCCTCGTCACTTGCCGCTCCATTGCGTCGGTGGATGTCATGGGACCCCGCTACTTTTTCCGTCTCCGTGCCACGCAGCGGTAAGCCCGGTGGGGGTGGCGAGGCGCTCATGTCAGGCCCCGTCCTGATGGACAGTCACGCTCTGGACTATCCTGACCTCAAAGGATCTTCTGGAAGTGAAATCCCAGGATTTCATAACCGAGCCGGAAGTAGAAGCGGTGGGCGCGGGCGAATGTTAGGTAGGAATCCAGCATCACGGAATGGCAGCCGAGGGTGCGGGCGTGGTTTTCCAGCCACGCCATCACCGC
>JAYUWQ010000964.1:0-2741 GCA_043753485.1 bacterium | reverse complement strand
GCTGGGCTGAACTGGACGGCCCGGCGGCCCTGGCCCACTTGGTTTCCCTGACCCGACAGGAAGGCCTTAAGCTGGACAGCCTGACCTGCGAAGTCTTTGCCGCAGCCAGCGGAGACGATCTCCGCCTGCGAGTCCTGCAGGACCTCCCCGAAACACTCCGGCCCTACGCTTTGCAAGGTTTCATGGCTACGGCTGGCCTCGGGCGGACCGATGAATGGCTGGCCCTGCCCAACAAATGGCCACGACTTATGGCAGATCCGCTTTTGACGCGCATCGCTCTGACCGATCCAGCCAAGGCCCTGAGTCTCCAGCGCCGGCTGTTCCCTGACAAGTCCAACCCTGAAGCCCTGGGGGATTCAGGGTTGGTGGCGGCGTGGCTCCTCCACGATTTTGACGGTGCGGCCACCTTCCTCAAAGATAACGGAGAAGCACGCTGCTACCTGCACCAATACGTCCAATTGCTTCCCCTCGGCCAAATCGTTTCCCTCCAGGACCAGTTGAATCCCGCCATCTTCAATTATTACTCCGAGGACGGAACCTGGAAATGGCTGATGTATGAAAATCCGGATACCATCCTTCCTGCCCTGCTAAGCCGCACCTCCGATCCCCGGTTCCGCGGCTTCGTGCTCTACCTCGCGGCCCATGCCGCCCCCTTTCATCCCTTGGAGGCGGTGAAGTTTGCCCTGAGCCTCAAACCTGAACCAAGTCTTGAGGAAATGCAGCCGATCCTCGACCGCGCGGCCGTGAGGAGTGAAGCGATCCGCAACTACGACCATGAAAGAGCTTTTCTGCCTACCTCCGCCCCCCAGCCGCGATCCGGCCGATAAATCACCTGTCCCAGGCAAACCCTGACCTCTGACCTCTGACCTCTGACTTCTGCCCTCTTCTCCCTAAACCATTCCAAGCTGCATCCGGCCGACTTCGCTGATCATGCCCTGGTTCCAGGCGGGTTCCCAGACGAGTTCGACGCGGGCGTTGGCGATGCCTTGGAGTTGCATCACCTTGCCTTGGGCATCCGCCGCGATGGTGGGGCCCATGCCACAACCCGGAGCGGTCAACGTCATCTTGATGTCGACGACTTTGCCGCCGTCTTCTTCGGTCACTTCGCAGCCATAGACGAGGCCGAGGTCCACGATGTTGACCGGGATTTCCGGATCGAAAACGCCTTTGAGCTGCTCCCAGATGGCCGCTTCCAGTTCGGGGCCGCTCAGGGCATCCGCGGTATTCCCGCCGGGGCCGTCCTTTTTTTCGATCCCGAGGGCATCCGCATTTTTGGCGGAAATGCGTGCGAGGCCCTGCTCGGTGGCCACGGTGTAGCTGCCGCCCAGGCTCTGGGTGATGATCACCTTGATCCCCGCAGGCAGGAGCACCATGTCGCCGCTGGGGATTTGGATGGCTTCCACCTCGCGGGTGAGTTCGATTTCGCTGTGCATAAAATTAGGGGGGAGAGGTTGGGATTTAGTGGATCAACCCTTGCGGTTTAAGTGGCTGGCTCAACCGGAGACTTGCTGAATCTACCCAAGGCCATTGGCTGACGCAGATCCCGGTTTGGCATCTCCGGGGCAGGCAGTAAATGGAACTCGATTCCAAAAATCTCAGTATAGGAAAAACAGCGCATTATTTCTCAACCCTTTGGATTCAAGGGTTTTCTCGGCTTCGGCCGCCTCTTTCCCCAATTGTATCGAATCGGAAAGCCGTTCTTCCCTGGTTTTGATGGAATGCCAGTAATCAGGGTTGTCCACGGATATTTCGGACTGGTTTCTTAAGTTACCGGCAATGTGATTCAGGGCAGCGTCGATGTGTTTTTGAATCAGACCGCCGGTCGTAGCGGCGCGAAGTTGAATCAAAAAGTCAAAATCAGCGTGTTGAGTAGATTGCCGCAGGCCGAACAACATCGTTCTTTGAGTATTTTCATCAGTAGAGGAGGCTAGTCGCTGACGATAAACACCCATCACGTCCCGATCTCCATTAGTAACAATTGCGGACCAAATCGTCCCGAGCTCCCCCCGGGAATAATGATCCTGCGTGCGCTCTGGAGGAGGCGGCAATTGGTATCCGTATGGTCGGCACCGGTCAATTGCCCGGAGGAGTGCCTCAGCAGACTGATGGGTGTGAAGATTTGCGAGTAAAGTGGTCGAAAGGGCGAAGTTTGGACTACGAAGGGACGGGGAAGACATGGAAACCTGTGTCGCATCAAGGATTTCCTTTTCGAAAAATCCGTAAAGCCAGGGAGGCATCGAGATGAAAATGCGGATCACATTTTCGTTGGAATATTCCGATAAAATGTGGGCGATTTGCGAAAGCTCCTCCTTGCCCGGAGTGATGCCCTTTGCGGCTCCGGCTTCCATATTCGAAAGCAGGGTGTCCAATTTTGCTTCGTTGTCCTGGCGCAGCCGCTCCTTGAGGGTAGCGGGTCCCCTTTGCGATATCGGATCCGCCCAGACACCTGAAGCGCGGGTGATGGGGACGCTTTCCAAGGTGGAACCACTGGGTTTGGCGCGATCGCAGCCGGCAGTCCCCACGACAACTGCCGATGCCGCGAGAATCCGTCTACAAAGTCCTGAATACACCTTCGAGAACTACTCCTTACAGTTTCCATACGCCACATTAAAAAACCGGCTCCCGGATGGATCCGGGAGCCGGCTGGCTGGTGGAACTGGATGGTTCCGTTGGAATCAAGGACGACGGACGCGGAAGAAAATCCGGGTTGGAGTCGTTCCCCCATTCAGGGTTGCAGGGTT
>JAYUWQ010000963.1:0-2745 GCA_043753485.1 bacterium | reverse complement strand
GCGGATTTCAGGATCGGCATCGGTGAGGGCAGCAGCGAGGAAGGTTTCGTCGCGCCAGGCTTTGCGGCGCAGGCCCTGGCCGAGTCCCCACAAGGCATGGATGCGGCCCAACTGCGGGGCTTGGCCGTCAGTGAAGGTATCGGTCAGGATTTCCCATTTCCCGCGCTTCGCCAATTCCCGTTGGGCACCGCCGCGGAGGCGGGCATCGGCATGGGCGAGGAGGGTTTGGAGTTGGCCGGGCTCGAGTCTGGAAAAGCCTCCCGCGAGGCGTATTTTGACTTCGGCCCGCAATGGATCGGTTTTGTCAGGAGCCACATCGATGCGCCAGACCGCGCCTTTCCCATCCAGCGGATAACCGCCGTCCCAGTCCGCGAAATACAAACCTCCATCAGGACCCCAGCTCATGCCGATCCCCATGATGCCGCTGGAAACCACGATATCCTCCGCCAACCGGAACGAGGCCCCGTCCGGCTCCAGACGCAGCGCATTCATTTTTCCGGAGGGGAATTGATTCAGGAAAAACCACCCGCGCCATTCCGGACCAAGCGCGGTGCCCGGATTGTGCTCGAAACCCGATGGCCCATCATGGCTGAGAGCGATCGGAGGAGTCAGGAAAAGGGGCTGCCCTTCATGCCGGGCCTGCCAGCGGCCCTCGGCCATCCAGGGATTCCATCCGTTGTGATATTGCCACGCGAAGCGCCAACCGGCGTCGCTCTGCTCAATGATATACACCAGCCGCTCCTTCTCGCCGGGTTTGTCGGCATCGTTGTCCACCCCAAACATATTGCCATAGTCGTCGAAGGCAATTTCCTGCACGTTGCGCAGGCCGTGGGCAAAGATTTCGAAACCGCTGCCATCCGGTTCGCAGCGCAGCACGCAGCCCTCATGCGGGCGCGCGGCCCTCGAACCATCGGGCATCAGGACGTTCACTCCCTTGTCCCCGATGCTCCAGTAGATGCGTCCATCCGGCCCCATGCGCAAGCCATGCATATCGTGCCCGGCATAGGCAATATGATGTCCAAATCCGTGGGCGATGCTTTGCCGCTGCTCCGCCACCCCATCGCTATCGGCATCCGTCAGTTTCCACAGGTCAGGGGCAATGGTGCTGTAAACCGATCCTTCATGCGCCATCACCCCGGCCGCGATGCCGGTGACTTCGGTGCGGAAATCCGTGGCGAAGACCGTGCTGGTATCGGCTTTGCCATCGCCATCCTTATCCGTGAGTTGAAGGATGGATTCAGTCGGCACGGTGAGGTCCTTCCAATCCACCGACCCGTCCTTGTTGGCATCCGTCAGACTCCCTTTGGGGCCGCGGAGTTTCCCCGGGGCCAGCACTTCGTGGAAGAAGGCGCGTTTTTGCCCGATGTCTTCCAAGGCCACGTCACGCGGCACCCAGTCGGTCCACTCCCGGATATCCAGATCGCCCACCTTCCGCCGGGTCGTCAAGGTGACGTAGACCCGGCCCTGATCATCCACGCAGCAAGCCACCGGGTCCGGCACCGCGATCGTGTCAGACCAGCGTTCCGCCTTCAGGGGGGGCCGCTGGGCGATGGCATCACCGGGCAAAGCGAACGCCAGCAGAACCGGCAGGGAGGAAAAACGGGACATGGCGGAAGGGAGAACAACGAGGCGGATGGACTGAAGTTTCAAGAGATGGACCGGAACCGCCAGATCCGCCCGTCTTCAGGAATTCAGGCCGTCCTGACCCGCCCTGCCACGGCGGTTTGGATTTCCTGATAGAGCGCGGTCATTCCGGGGATGCGGGCTCCGGCCGCCTGGGCCTCGCGGACGGGTTCCCCCCAGATGGCTTCGACCTCGACCGGACGGCCTTCGATAAAATCGATCATGCTGCTGGGCCGGTAGGGGCCCATGGGCGGGGTCCGGGAGATCTGATAGTCGGCCCAGCCTTCCGGCAGGGGATGGCCCAGCGCCGCCGCTGCCGCCACGGCTTCATCGGCCAGCACCCGGGCGCGGGCCGCCAGCGCGGGGTTGCCCAGAATGTCAGCCGTGGTGATCCCGCCGCCGGTGATGGAGAGGCCGTTGAAGGGAATGTTCCACACCAGCTTTTTCCAACGCACCACGGCCAGGCTCGGCTCCACCCGCGACGGGATCAGGCAGGCATTCAGAAGGGCGCTGATTTGTTCGGTGCGCGGCCGTGGGCCGCCCACAAATTCCCCCAAGGCCACATCACCATCCGAGATATGGTCAATGACCCCGGGGGCGATGCGGTTGATGCACACAAAACAAACCCCGCCCAGCACCTGATCCGCCCGGTGCAGCGAAGCCAGATGGGCTTCATTCCCCAGCCCGTTTTGCAGGGTCACGATCACCGTGCCCGGATGCAGCAAAGGGGGCAGCAGCTTGGCGAGATCGGCATTCGCGGTGGTTTTGAGTGCGATAAAAACCAAATCGCAGGGCCCCATCTCCGACGTGCTGCCGAAGGCCTGCACTACCGGCAATTCGAAATCCCCGGCACAGCTTTTGATCCTCAGACCCTGCTCCCGGACATGGGCAAGATCCGCCCGCATCAGGAATTTTACATCATGCCCATGCTGCGCCATCCGCGCCCCATAATAAGAACCCATCGCTCCGGACCCAATGATGGCGATACGGGGACGGGCGGGCAGGAGATCGGGAGCGGAGGAGGACATGGGAAGCAGGATAAAGGGGAACAGGAGGGCACGAAGGACAGGAAGGCAATCGGACGGGCAAAGTGGGGAGCCTCGGATGGCAGCATATGACAAA
>JAYUWQ010000962.1:0-2747 GCA_043753485.1 bacterium | reverse complement strand
CCAACGCGGCCGTCAGGACGGCATAACGGATCAACAGTGGCTCCAGGTCACCCGGGACGGCGGCGGCTGGCGGAGAGACCGGGGCAAGGCTGGCCATGCCGAGGGCAGATTTTAATTGGTCGAGCACTGCCTGTTCTGCCGGCACCACGGGGCCATTGGATTCACAGAGGCAGCGTGCGATTTCATAAGCGAGGTCCCGGGCTTCCGGCGAAGTCAAACCCGCAGCGGCCCCGGCCACGCTGGTTTCCTTCGAAATGACTCCCTGGTAGAGTCCTGCCATCCGGGCGCCATCCAGTTGGAAATCGCGAAGGACGCCGCGGATGGCTGCGTGCTCAGCTTCATCCTTCGAGCCGTCCGCAAAGGCGGCCATCAGGGCGATGGCGAGAATCGATTCCTGTTCTGATGGGGTCATATGCTTGAATGTTCAGTTTTCGACCCGTGACATTAGCACAACTGACCGTTCCGGAACGGAAATTCTGTGGGCCATGAACCGATCCATTTTCCGGTGGGCAGGGGCGCGCCTCAGCGAGAGCAATTCCAGGATCAATCTGCTGCGGGATGCCATGTCCTGACGTAATCTATCACGAAAACAGCGGGCAGGGTCGCGGGATCCGGCAACCCCAGCCACCCGGGTTGAGTTTCGGTGTCGAGTATCAGCCGGAGCGGGGTTTTCCAATGGGTGTTGGCCAGGCTGCGCATTGGTTTGCCGTCCAGATACCAAGTCAGGAGATCGGCTTCCCAGAGCAGGCCCCAGGTGTGGAAGCCGGTGGAGGGGTCTTCTTTCAGGGCGAACTCCTGCTTGAAGGCCAGTTCACCCGTCTGGCCGGGATACCGAATGACGGGGGCATTGGTGAAGAGGGTGCGGCCGTACTGTGCATGGCGGGGGGAGAGCTCAAAGACATCGATTTCCACCCACCGCTCCGGCTGTTGATGATAGAACCAGAACGCGCTGGTGCCCACGGAAGCCCCGGCCCGGGAGCGGATTTCGAAATAACCATAGCGGATCCGTTTCAGACTGCGCACGATGGCGCAGGTGTAATCCTTGTAGCCGGGCGGCATGTCCGGAACGTTCTCCGCTTTCAGCAGCAGATGCAGTTTCCCTTCCTTGATGACCACGTTTTGTTCCTGGTAGCAGCCGGGCGGGCGGCCGGACCATTCCGGATTGCGGGGCTGCCACTTCGCCGGATCCAGTTTCGGGGCGTCGAATTCATCCGTGAACTCCGGCACCAGCTTCCATTTGCCCGGCAGCGCTGGAGCCGGCGGTGATTGGGCGGGGGAGTAAGCGGCGAGGAGCAGGAGCAGGAGCAGGAAGGCGGGAATTTTCATGCCGGGGAACATTCCAGGGAAACCTGCCGGACTACCACTTCCGGCAGGCACCAATGATAGCACACCTGTTGTTTATTCCAACCCCGGGACGACGGGTGGGGGGCCGACTTTAAGGCGGAAGTAATAGCGGGGTGAAGCGCCCAGATACCGTGCCGAGTACGTGGAGGGGCCTTCCGCCAGCTCCAGATCGGGAGTCAGGGCCCAATCGGTCAGATCGGTCGATCCTTCCATCCGGTATTTGACCATGGGATCGGAAGCAGCGGCGGTGCCCTTGGTGATCATCAGCCCGGGTTTCCCCTGGATGAGGGTGACGCCGAGGAGCTGGACCGAGCCAGGGTCATTGGGAATAGTGCCCAGGGCATACTCGAGAAAGTTGGATTGACCATCCCCGTCGGCGTCATCATCAGGTCCTCCAATTTCCGGCCAGGATGCCGCCCAGAAACCGTAGCCGACGGGATCGGCCACCACATCGGCCGCGTCCCGCGGCATCAGGACGTAGCCGGAAAAAGGATTGAGAGGGAGGGCCGCCTGGGAGAGAATGCCGGTGATGGTGGCGGGATAGGAAACGGGCGGTGAATTGGCGTCGGTGGCCTGGGCGATCCGTATGGTCATGGGGCTGCCCACCGCATCCGAGAGCACCACATCATTGGTGTTGGTGCCGGAAGGATCGGCCCAATTTCCCGAGACATAGGAGAGGTCTTCCATCCGGATGAGACGGCCTTCGATGCTTTCCGCAAAAACGGGGTCGGCCATCTGGGCCGCCGTTACCACGAGGGGAAGTGGAGCGGTGGCGGGCCCCAGATCTATGAGGTCCGAGGCGACTGCCGGACTGATTTCGGTCAGGCCGGCAAACTGGACGATGGTGCCGGTGACTACATACCGGTTGCCGCGGGTGAGGGTGGCCAAGGCAACGTTGAACGAGAAGATATTGATCCCGGAATTGCCATCCTGGATAAAGGCGCTCAGCTGGGAATTGTTGAAGTTCTCCTCCGTGACCACCCCGCTGATAGCCACAATCCTGTTCAATTCCTCGGGGATGCCTGTCACGGGATCCACATCGCGGAGGGATTCCACCGGAATGATCACCACGGCGGCGGGGGTGGTGGCGAGGGGGGCCAGGGTGCCGGAGGGTCCAGCGGTGCTGACGAGGAACGGATAGCGTCCATCGGCGGATGGTCCGGCAGGGCTGGGGGTGCTGAGGCCGGAAAGGGTTACGATTACCGGGTTCAAGGTGGTGGCCGCGGTGCCGGTGATGGAGATGGTCTGTCCCGTGATGGAGACGACCGGGGTGCCTGCTCCGGCCCCCGTTACGGTGAGGTTCGGAGCGGTTGGGGTGCCCAGGGCAGAGGGAACGACAATCGAGAGACGGGTCAAGGTGCCGGGAGAAACGTCGCTGAATATCGTTATGGAGGCTTTCTGGG
>JAYUWQ010000961.1:0-6937 GCA_043753485.1 bacterium | reverse complement strand
TCACGGGTCAGATGCAGGTAATGGAACTTTGTGCTGCTGTAGTAACAGACCAGGCCCGCGAGCTGCTGGAAATGGTCAGGCTCGAACTCAATGACCGTGGCTGCGGTGAAGCAATGCGCCTGCTGGCGGCGGGCCACCAGTGCCTGAGTGAAGAGGCTGCCCAGGGTCTCGCGGCCAAGTAGCTGCAGAAAACCGGGTCGGGCGGTGAGACTGAAGATTTCCTGCGGATGCGGCGTGCGCAGCCACTGGAAATCGATGCCGGGGTGCGGCGAGTCGAAATCATCGCGCGCTGGTGCCGCTGGAAACGGATGCGCTGGCAGATCCGGCGCAGGGGTCTCCAAAGTGGGCAAGCTGCCGCCATCCAGGGTGCGCAACCAGCCATCCGCATCCCAGCGCATTTTCTGGATGATCGTCTCGCGCCCCAGGGTGCATCGGCCCCGGTTAGGCAGCGGGCGCCCGGCGAGGCAAACCAGGTAGGTTTCGCCTGCGGGGGTTTCGACCACATCGGCATGGCCGGCGCGGTGGAGGACGGCCTCCGGGCGGTCGCGGGCGGTCAACAGCGGATGGTCAGGATGCAATTCATAGGGGCCGGCGATGTCGCGGGACCGGGCCATGGTGATGGCGTGGCCCCAAAAGGTGCCGCCTTCCGCCGTGAGGAGGTAATACCAACCGTCGCGTTTATAGAGATGCGGGGCTTCGGTGAATCCCAGATCCGTGCCACGGAAAATGATCCGCCGGTCGCCTATCAGACGCCGCTCCTGGGTCGAATATTCCTGCAGCAGAATGCCGGCGAACCGGTTTTGGCCGGCGCGGTGGTCCCAGAGCATGTTAAGCAGATATTTTCTCCCGTCGTCGTCGTGGAAAAGGGAGGGATCAAATCCGCTGCTGTTGAGCGGCACGGGTTCGGACCATTCGCCGTCGATCTCCGGGCACGTGACCAAGTAGTTGTGAAAGTCCCGCATGGACGATCCGCTGGCCCCGGCCACACTCATGCGCCCAAAACGCTTCACGTCGGTGTAGATCAGCCAGAACAGGCCATCGGCATACGTCAGGCAGGGAGCCCAGACGCCGCAGGAATCAGGAGTGCCCCGCATGTCGAGCTGGCTGGCCCGCCGCAGCGGACGTGTGAGGAGCCGCCAGTTTACAAGGTCACGGGAGTGATGAATCTGCACCCCGGGAAACCACTCAAAGGTGGAGGTGGCGATATAATAATCCTCTCCCACCCGCACGATCGACGGGTCGGGATTGAAGCCGGGAAGGATAGGGTTGCGGATGGTCATGCTGAGGGAGCTTCCGTTTCCCTGCGCCGGGCGGCGAGGGATGCTTCTATTTCATCGACGCGTTTTTGATCCAGGGGATAGACCATCAGCGCGGCGGCCTTGAGCAGAGCGAAAATCGCAGGGCCGATGGAAAACGCCAGAGCGATGCCCAGCAGGGCATTGGCCGTCTGAGCCGGGGCGTCTTTGACATAACCATATCCGGCAAGGAAAAGCGGCACGAGAAAACCGCCGATCAGGATCCCAGCCTTGATGGAGAATAACGACGCGGAATAAATGAGGCCGGTGGAGCGGCGTCCGTATTTCACTTCACCATAGTCCGCCACATCCCCGTAGAGCGCCCATGTCAGGGCGGAGGTGGGCCCCGCGCAGAACTGGGCCAGCATATTCAATGCGACCATGGGCCAGAAGGAGCCTTTCGGGATGAAATAAAACGCCTGAAAACACAGCCCGGTGATCAGACTGAGGCCTGCGGCGTAGTATTTCTTATCGACCTTCCGGGCGATGGGGGCGAGGCACAGCGTGCCCAGCACCAGACCAAGGGCTCCGCTAGTGAGGAACAGGGTGGTGTGGTCCAGCCGCCACCAGACGGGCGTGGAGTCATAACCCTGCACGTATTTGAAATAAAAGATCGAACTGCCGGAACGCAGTGCCGAAAAGGCATTGGAGAAAATGGATGTGATGAGGAGCACGACCCATGGCCAGTTTTTGAAGAGTTCCCCCAGCTCTTCTTTGACATTGGTTTTCTGCTGCGGCGGGGGTTTTACCCGCTCCTTGGTCGTGGCGAAGGTGATCAGAATGAGCACCACGGAGACCACGGCGAAGATCGCCATGGTCAGCTGGAACCCGCGGGTCTCGTTCCCCGCGCCAAGATGTTCGACGAGGGGCCGCACAAAAAGCGAGATGAGAAAGGCTGCTCCAAAGGCTCCAACGAAGCGGTAGGTGGAAGCCAGGGTGCGGGTCCGTGGCGAGGGGCTGATCACGCCCAGCATGGCTGAGTAGGGCACATTGATCACCGTGTAACTGACCATCATCAGCGCGTAGGTCACCCCGGCATAAATGATTTTTCCGGTCTCCCCGAAATCCGGCCCCAGGAACATGAGATAGCCGCAAATGCCGTAAGGAATCGCACCGAACAGCAGATAAGGCCGGAATTTCCCCCACCGTGTGTTTGTGCGGTCGGCGATGAGCCCCATGATGACATCGTCGCAGGCCCCGAAAGCCCTCACCAAGGGGAACAGCCACAGCAGCACCGTCGGTGCGATGCCCCACACATCCACATAGTAGTAGGTGAGGAAGATATTGAAGGTCTGGAAGAAGAAGTTCGACGCGGTATCGCCCAGCGCATAACCGATGTATTCGCTCTTCCGGAGATTCACGCCATCATCGGCGGGTTGTGGCACGGCGGTTGACACGGGCTATTTGAAATACAGTTGCAGCGTCTCTGCCAGATAGTGCCGGGCATTCATCCATGTGTGGCCTCCGCCTGTTTCCAGCGAGGTGTGCGTGATGCCTTTTTCCTTCAGAAAGGCATCGAACTCCACCGCCGGTTTGTAGAGGAAGTCCTCCCTGCCCACGCCCAGCCAGAGCAGTTTGAGGCGGGCATTGGTCGCGGCGGCATCGGCGGTGAGGGAGGGAAAATGTTTGCCGCAGACTTCCGGGGTCAAATAGGCGGAGTAGGAGCCGATCCATGCGAACTTGTCCAGATTGTTGAAGCCCGTGAACAACGACTGTCCACCGCCGCGCGAGAATCCGGCAATGGCCCGTTTCTCCCGGTCAGGCAGCACCCGGTAGTTGCTTTCGACATAAGGGATGGTGTTTGCCGTCAGATCATCGTTGAACACTTGATACATGGCGGCGACTTCCGGAGAGGAGGGCATCGGCGCGGCCATCATCATGTTGCCATACGGCATGACGACAATCATCGGCACGGCCTTTTGCCGGGCGATGAGGTTGTCGAGGATGAAGTTCACCCGCCCCGCACGGAACCATGTTTCCTCCGTGTCCGTGGTGCCACTGATCAGGTAAAAGACCGGATACTTCCCAGTGCCGGAGTGGTAGCCGGGCGGGGTGTAAATGACGAGCGGCCGGGTTTGCTGCAGGGTCCTGGATTCGTAGAAGCTATAACTCATCACGCCATGCGGCACATCCTGCACCGAGTGCAGCGACGGCTGGTCACCGGGGACATCCACGAGGCTGGGCTTGAGACGCTCGTTGGGAAAAAGCGCCTGATTCAACGGATCTGCCATGCCCACGCCATCGACGACGAAGTTATAGGGATAGAGATCCGGCTCCACCGGACCCACGGTCAGGCTCCACATCCCGGCTTCGTTCTTCTGCATCGGTTGGTTCCCTTTCAGAAACTGCCCGCTGAGTTCCACCTTTTGTGCCGACGGCGCACGGAAATTGAAGGTGATGGTGCGGTCCGGATGCACCACGGGCGACTCCACTGCCGGCGGCCGCAGCGAAGCCGGAATGTCAGGCCCGGGATGTTGTTGCGCGAAACTGTTGCCGGCCAGTGAAATCAAAGCACCCGCCAAGAGGCGCAGCTTCAAGGCGGAACGGAAACGTGGAGTGCGGAGCATGGGATTACTTCGCCACAGGCTTGAAGATCATCTGCGAGAACTGGCAGAGCGCCTTCTTCCAGTGCTGGAAGTCATGGTTGTGCTCGTCCACGTGCCAGGTGTGCGGCACTTTCTTTTCCTTGAGGTAAGTATGCACGCCCTGACTGATGCGGATGAGGCCGTCCTTGTTGCCGCAGGAAATCCAGAGCAGTTTCAGGGCCTTCGTGGTCTTGTCAGGGTCGGGAACCAGCTCGGCGGCTGGTTTCGTGTTCGGAGCGGAGGAAAAACCGCCGACCCATGCGAAGGTATCCAGATTGCCGAGGCCGAAGTTCAGCGACTGCCCTCCGCCCATGGAGAGACCTGCCAGCGCGCGGTTCTCGCGGTCGGCTTTTACGGAGTAGTTCGATTCGATGAATGGGATGAGCGAGCTCAGCAGATCCTTGTCAAATTCACCGAACGCCGGGGCGGTCCTCATGGCGTCAGGACCGGGGCGGTCGTCTTTTTGGGCACGGCCATTGGGCATGACGATGATCATGGGCTCCACTTTCTGGTCCGCGATGAGGTTGTCCAGAATGATCTCCGGATGTCCGCCCCGCTCCCATTCGTGTTCGTCCCCGCCGATGCCGTGCAGCAGATAGAGCACGGGATACTTCTTGTCCGCGGAATAGCCCGGTGGCGTGTAGACGTTCGCCTTGCGTTTAGTGCCCACCGATTTGGAGTCATACTCGACCATTTCCACTTTGCCGTGCGCGATGCCCTCGCGCACTTTGTCGAAGCCGTCCGGAGGAGCGGGAAAGGCGGGCTTGTCATCCTCACCGAGCACGATCGGTCCCCCGAACCCGCGGCCACGGCCCCGTTCGGGATTCGGCTCGGACTTGCCAGCCGCCTGGACCATCGCCTTCTCACCCTTCTTTGCGGTGATGTCCTCCTTGGCGAATTCGCCCACGGCGCGCGTCAGCTTCATCTCACCGCCGGCGATGGTGCCGGTGTAAGTGATGGGAATTTCGTTGCCTCCCATGTTCAGCATTTCGACGAACGAGATTTTATCGCCGTCCACTTTGACGTCCTTCAGTTCCACCCCCCGAGTCTGGCCGCGGGCTTCCGCGGCCGCTTTTCCGGTGAACTTGCCGCCGTCCTGCTTCAGGGTGTAGGAGTATTTCTGGCGTCCGATCTGGGTGTCAAATTCGGCATTCCAGGTGCCGCTGGCGTCTTCAGCGGAGACCATGCCGGGAAAGAAGGCGAGCGCTGCGAGGGTGAGGTGTAACTTCATAAGGGGATGGCGGTGTAATTGATGAAAACGGGGCGGGTTATTTGAGAGATTTGAGGAACTCCTTCACATCCTCAAACTCCTGCGGTTTCAGGATCAGACGCATCGGGGGCATGGGGGAAACCGGCGTGGCTTTGTAGGTTTCGGCCAGCTTGGCGTTCGGGTCCTCCAGGCTTTGGATCAGATAGGCCTCGTCTTTGGTTTTGGCGATGCCATCCAGGGCAGGGCCGACGGGGCTGCCTTTGCCGCCGAGCATGTGGCAGTTCATGCAGGCCGCGACGGGATGCTTCCAGAAGATTTCCTTACCGCGTTTGACGTCACCGGCGGCGACGGCCTCCGCATCGGGTTCGGCCTGGGGGATGAGTTCGCAGAACTTCAGATCATCGAAGGTGCTGTCCCCTTTGCCGAAGTGGGACAGCATGATACTGGCCTTGGGATTGCTGCCGCTGTTGCAGGTGGCCTCGATGAGGGTCCAGTCCGCACTCCTCGTCAGACGTTCGGTTTCCACGCGGCTGAAACGGTCGCTGATGCCGATCCGCCCGCCGGTAACATTGGCGGCTTTGGCCCAGCCGCTGAGGCGGTATTCGGTGTTTGGCTTCAGTGGCACTTCGACATGCATGGCGGAGAAACTGGTTTCCGGCAGGTTGCAGGTCACCGCTTTGGACCCGTTACGGCCGGAAGCGGTCATCTTCCATGTCGCGTTGGAAGGGGCATTGAGAGGACCGCTGCGTCCGATGTTGTCATTGCGCACCCAGCCTTCGGGGAGCCCATCCGTGCCTGCATTTTCAAAGCCGGGATTCGGCAGCAGGTTGGGACCTTCCGTAAAAGTGGCCTCGGCCTTGTGCTTGCTCATGAGAAGGCGGGTGGCCTCGCGGAGCCATTCGTCGGCTTGGTTGGTCCCATCCACGGCCAGCTTCTTCACCAGGGTCTGGATCTCCGGAGTGGTGGGGAATTCGGCCAGCTTCACCAGCGCGGCGAGGCGCGTGACCAGATCGGCATCGCTCACTACGCCGGAGCCAAAATACAGCTTTTGCCCGACGGCATCGGCGGTCAGGGCGCGCACCGCATTCCGCCGCAGACGACCGTCCCTGGCGAGCAGGGCAGCATTCAACGCAGCTTCGTCCAGCGAACCGATCCCCTGCAGCGTCCACAGGGCATGCAGCGCGGCGACCGATCCATCATTCGCCGCGAGCAGCTTTTTGAGCGGCTCCGCGGCAGCGGTCAGCTTGCCCTCCACCAGGAGCCGCTGAGCGGTTAGGCGACGCTCCTGAACATCACTGCTCAACGCGGCCACCAGTTGCGCGGGGTCTGCTGGGTTCAGTTTTTGCAGGGCTGCCGGCTCTTTGGCGTCGCGCCAGACCACGCGGTAGATCCGCCCGCGGGAGTGGTCGCGCAGGTCGTTTTCATGCGCGCCGCCGGGACCGGTTTTCGCGGTGTATCCGCCGCTGCGCTGGTTCGGCGTGGGGTTGTGCTGGATGATGTAATTCTGCCAGTCCGCAATCCACACCGCGCCGTCCGGCCCCACTTCCGCAAAGACGGGCGACATCCATTCATCCGTGCTCGCCACGAGATTGAAACCATCCCCTGCGGTCATGCCCGCGCCGGCTGCTTTGACATCCATCAGGCTCACCGTTTTCATGGTCGGCTCGCACACCATGGCCATGCCCTGAAGACGGGCGGGCAGATTGCCGGACTCGATGAAATTCGATCCCGCAGCAGCCGTGTAGCCGCCCATCACATCCACCTGGCGGTAGTTGGGGGTGATGGTGTGGACGTTGTCCTCCGTATTGATTTTCTTTGCCGTCATCACCCTCATCCTTGCGGGCACA
>JAYUWQ010000960.1:0-2757 GCA_043753485.1 bacterium | reverse complement strand
CATGGTTACCCTTCTCCTTGTTCCTGTAAACCGGACAATACCGCTTCAACCTGGTTTCCCGCAATTCCTTGCCAATCCGGGGCGGCCCGGATACATTGCTGCTCCCGTCCAACACTTTAAACCCCAGCCCCACGCAAAACATGCTCCCATCCCAAATGGATATCGCACCACTCCTCGCGGCAGAGGGCAGTTAACATTCTCGTAAACGCCAATGCCCCGGATCACCTATTCAGAAGAATTCGCTGAAATCTGCCGTCCGATTTACGGACTGTCGGCGAAAGAAGCTCAGGATGCTGTCGAAAATCCTGACCGGGTGGAAGCTTGGAACGGCAATGCCCATCCCGGTGTCTTTATATTCCTGAAATATGGTCGACTACTTGGTGATCACTCAATTCTAATTGTGGCCATCGACCACGGCTTCCAATTTGAGATCTTTTACGGCCTCAAGGCATTTCCTTCGCTAACCCCTAGGTTCTTCCAGCTCGGCCCCAATGAGATACTTGAGACTCTGCTGCTCAGGTTCGGCGCAGCACCAGAGGTCTTCGACATTTCTTGGTTCCACAAACATCTTGGGTTCATAATCAATCCGGGATTGTACTTGCCGTGGGTCGCATCCAAGGGTCGTGACGCGTTTTCCACGCAGGTGGAAGCGATCTCGCGTTTTGCTGAAGAGCGAACTGTTCCGGCCGCAAAAGGGAAACCTTTTCGAGATGCGGTGTTTGAGACACTTCACGGCTTCTGCTATTATTGTCGACAGAATCCAAAGGTCTTGTCCTCACTGCACGAAGAACAAATACGTGATTTGTACATTATCGTCGCTAAGTGCGTGTTCAAGAATGCTACCTCAGAAACCTACCACCACAAAGGGAAGCTGGACTTCAAGATTGTTGACCCAGATGATGCATTTCAATTTGTGACGGGCGAGTTTAAGTGGTGGAGGGGGGCGAGTTCAGCGCGGAAAGCATACGAGCAGGCGACAGAGAGCCACGCCTCTGGACAAGAGTCCGAAATCTACATAATAATTCTCTCATCTATGGCAGCAGCTAAACAGGTCTATCGAAAGACACTTTCGACAATTGAGGCCGGACGCCAGACCGAGAAAGGTAGTTATAAGGCACGGGGAGTAGGGGCCTCAACTGAAGCATTCGGCCAGGTAATTGTGAGAGTTCGGAATTCTCCCGCCATTCCGTTGACATTTGGGATCGCCAACCTTCACTACAAAATGGATTAAGCCTAATCGAATGGAAAGCAACTGATGACCCGCACCGAGTTCGTATGATTTACTGAAATCCAAACCGTTGTCCTTCATCGCGCGCGCGCCCGGTCAACCGTGTCTCATGCTTGGAGTTCTCCCCATGTCCTTCGTGTCCTTGTGTTCAAATTCCCAATCCATCCGTGCCATCCGTAAAATCCGTGCCATCCGTGGCCCGCCAGCAACCCTTTCAAGAGCCGTCCAGCTCCCCCAGACTCTCCAAAAGCCTCCCCTGCTGCTCCACCGCCTTCCCCTGAGCCAGCATCCGCATCTCCAGCTCGTGCCGCTGCTCCAGGAGTTCCATCTCCCGTTTGTGCCGCTCCATCGCCAGGCTTCTCACAATTTCCTGGGTCATCCGGGTCTCCGTGTCCTTCACATTCGGCCGCGGCGTGCGCATCTCCTCGATCTGCTCGCGTTGTGATTTCTCCTGTTCCGCCTTCAGGTGCTGCCCGAGCTGGCGCTGCCGGTTGTTCAGGTCCGCCCACCGGCGGGCCACGTCCTTCACCACCGCCTCAATGAGCGGATCCTGCGCCGCCAGCACCAGGTGTTGCTGCACGTGCGCAAACGCCCGCCCGATCTTCTGAAAAGCCTCCGCTTCCGTGAGGTCCTTGCCGTCCAGCCGGGCCACCACTTCCTCCGCAAACACCGTGTGCTCTCCCAGGTGGATCAGATGGTTATCCCGGTCCCCTAGGTCCAGCCGGGTATCCGCGACTTCAAACACCGCATTCTCCTGCTGGGCCTGCCAGGTGGCCAGCGCCTTGTTCCGGTCCTCCGTGCCCTTGTAGCCCGTCAGTTGTGCCGCCAGATCCCGGTCCCCGATCCGCGCCGCCACCACGTGATGCGTATACGCCTTTTTCCCATCCTCCGTGAACCGGCCAAAGAACGGCTCCAGGTCCTTCATCGCGAGGTATTGGTTCACCGGGTCGCCATCCCCGAAAATGGTCCGTGCCTTCACGGTGTGGATACTCGCCAGCACCTGAAGGGTCACCCCCTTGGCCGTCAAGCGCTGCATCATTTCCACCGCCGCCGGCCCGCCCGGGTCTGAGACGCTGAGCTGCGGATTGAACATCCGGCGGAACCGGAGCTTGTGGAAATGGGAGAGCTGTTTGTAGAACCGCGCCACCTCATTCGTCTGGGCCTTGTTTTCCCCCTGCCAGAGCATCCGGCTTTGCGTGGCCGTCATCTCCGGGGTGCGCTGGCTATGGTCCGCCCCGCCAAACGACCGGTTCCGCTGTCCGCCCACCCGCTCCATTTCCCGGTTCAGTGCCACAATGCCGCCTGACGGATCGCCAAACGATTGCGGATTCACGTTCAACCCATCCGGGAAAAAAGTGTAGGGCCCATACTGCCGGACCTCGGACTGCAGCCGCTGCCAGTCGTCCCCTTCCTCGCCCTGCACAATCATCCCACTGGCCAGCATCACGGAATCCACAAACCGGTTCCGCGTCTGGTTCTCCAGATCATGGTAGGGCAGCATCTTCACCCCATACCCGCGAACCCGCTCG
>JAYUWQ010000959.1:0-2758 GCA_043753485.1 bacterium | reverse complement strand
GCAATGGGCGCTCCATGTCTTGCAACGGGCCATGGCCGCGCTGGCGGAGGAATGGCAGGCGGCGGGCCGGGCGGAGGAATTTGCGGAACTGCAACCCTGCATCGGCGGGGAGCCGGCCCATGGCGGACTGGCTGCCTTGGCGGCACAGCGCGGCGAAAGTCCCGCCACCTTGCGGAAAACCGTGAGCCGCCTGCGCCAGCGTTTCCGGCAGCACGTCAAAGCGCAAATCACGCCCACCTTGGACTCCGCCGGGGAAGCCGATGCCGAGATGCGGGAATTGCTGGAAGCGCTGGGCTAAGCACGCCCGCGAAATTGAAATTACCTGGTAAATGGAATGCCGTAGTTATGCATGGTGCAGGCAGTCAACTTCCGAAGTCCGCTAAAGGATTGAAAAACGCCGCGAACCGTGTAGGCATTACCCCATGACAACGCTTTTGGAAGTGCGGAAGGCCGCTGGCGAACTTACCGGTGAAGAACAGGCGGAATTGGTGGCGCACCTTTTGGCGGCATTCCCAACAGCCCCGGCCGGACCCGATGATGATGAGATTGATCGCCGGGAGATGGAAATGGATGCAGGTTCGGTGGCCACGCTGAGCCATGAGGAGTTTCTTTCGGCGGTTGGGCGGGGATGAGAACCATTCGCTACCATCCAAAAGTTCCCGCCGAAGTCAGAGAGATCCTGGCTTACTATGAAGGCATCTCGGCGGCTCTTGCGGATGAATTCTGGTCGGAGCTGGGTGAAGCATTGCGATACGCCCAGGAGCACCCGAAGCGGCACCACTTTGATCCCAGCGGCAGACGGAGAAGCAATCTGCGTATTTTCCCCTATCACTTCCTTTTCCGCGTTTTTGATACCTCGGTGAGAATTACCGCAGTAAGGCACAACCATCGACACCCCGGCTTTGGATCCCGCCGGAAGTAACAGCAAGGCAGATTACGTCGGTAACTAGCTTATTTGCTCGAAGATGAGCGGGAACCGCCCGCCCTTTCCCCCTCTTCCCCAAAAACCAGCCTTCCCCCTTGCCCCTCCGCAGAAGAGCCGGGTGAGCAATCTATTGCAATTCCGTCGTAAAACCACTAACTAGGCGGCACTAGGCACATGACTTCATCGCGTTTCACCCACTACACACTGCGGCTCGTGTTTGCGGTGTTGGGGTGGCTGTCGGCTGCCTTCTTCGTTTCGACGGTTTGGTGGAATCTCTGGCTTTACGACGGTCTGCCCGGAGCCAGCGGTGTTCTCAGTCGGATGCGGCAAGCTGACGGAGAGGCAGCCTACGACGCGATGGCGCATGAGATGTTTGGCATTTGCGCCGGCGTTCTTGCCGCAGGGGCGATCAGCGTTCGGTGGTGGTGGTGTCGCGGGCGGGATTCGGCGACACATTGTTCAGAGTATGGAGTCAGTGATGACCGTGCCGCCTAATGCGATGCGGCGAACCCGGCCGCGCTGTTCCGGTTTCATTTCGAGTCCTCCGTGGGCCGGGTCGCTGAGCTTGGGTCGTTGAGGCGCCGGAGGATGGATGGAGGATTGACGGCGGGGCGGCGGGGCCGGATGATCGCGCCATATTTATATGAACCGAATCGCAAAAATACTGCTGTGGGTGGGGGTGTCGGCGCTGGGGGTGCTGGCGGTTTTGATTTCCGCGCTGCAGCGCGGGGAGCCGGTGCATGCGATGTGGCTGGTGATTGCGGGGGTGTGTTCGTTTGCGGTGTCCTACCGGTTTTACAGCCTCTGGCTGGTGACCAAGGTGCTGGTGCTGGATGAGGACCGCGCGCCGCCGGCCCTGACGAAAAATGACGGGAAGGATTTTGTGCCGACCAACAAGTGGGTGGTCTTCGGGCATCACTTCGCGGCCATTGCCGGACCGGGTCCGCTGGTGGGTCCGGTGCTGGCGTCGCAGTTCGGATTTTTGCCGGGGACGCTGTGGATTCTGATCGGTGCGACCCTGGGCGGTGGGGTGCATGATGCGGTGATTTTATTCGGATCGATGCGGCGGGATGGGAAATCGCTAGGACAAATGTTGAAGGATGAGATCAATCCCTTCATAGGCCTCGTGGCCATGATTAGTCTGCTGCTGATCATCACTGTGATCCTCGCGGTATTGGGACTGGTGGTAGTGAAGGCGCTGGCGCACAGCCCGTGGGGCTTGTTCACCATCGCGATGACGATTCCCCTGGCGATTGTGATGGGCTTGGCGATCAAGACGGGCCGGGCGGGAGTTGGCCCGGTGACGGTGGCCGGGGTGGTGGGATTGATGGCTTGTGTGGTGGGCGGGCGTTACCTGACGCCGGAAATGAATGCGGCCCTGACGCTGAATTCGACCACCCTGTGCTGGGCGATTATGATTTATGGCTTTGCGGCGAGTGTGTTGCCGGTGTGGCTGCTGCTGGCCCCGCGCGATTATTTGAGCACGTTCATGAAGCTGGGGACGGTGGCGGTGCTGGGAATTTTTGTGGTGATCCTCAATCCACCGCTGCTGATGCCGGCGGTGACAAAATTTGTGGACGGCAGTGGCTGGGTGGTGCCGGGGCCGGTGTTTCCTTTTGTGTGTATCACTATCGCCTGCGGGGCGGTGAGTGGGTTCCACTCGCTGATTTCCAGCGGGACGACCCCGAAACTGATGAAGAGCGAAAAGGATATCCGGTTGGTCGGATATGGCTCGATGGTGACGGAGATGCTGGTGGCGCTGATGGCCATCATTGCGGCGTGCTCCCTGCCGCCCGCGCAGTATTTTGCCATGAATACCGGGGTGGCCGATCT
>JAYUWQ010000958.1:0-2760 GCA_043753485.1 bacterium | reverse complement strand
TCTTTTTGCCGACGCCGCTGATTTTGGATAGGGCGGTGACATCGCTGTTCACGACGTGGCGTTTGAAATCGCGCACCACCATGCCGGTCAGGATAGCGAGGCCCATCTTCGGCCCCACGCCGGTGACCCGGTTGAGGAGGAGGCGGAAGAGATCTCGCTCCTCGTCGGTGGCGAATCCGTAGAGCATCTGGGCGTCCTCGCGGACCAGAAAATGCGTCAGGATTTTCACCTCCTGTCCCTCGGCCGGCATCCGGTCGTAGGTGCTGACGGGCACAAAGACTTCATAACCAATGCCCTGCACATCCACCGTAAGACGGTCGGGAAGGCTCTCAGTCAGGATGCCCCGGAGGAAGGTAATCATGCCGCCATGGTAAACGGCAGGCAGCCGATGCCAACGGAAAGTCCACCCGGCCGGGAACACAATATTTCTGGCACAGATCGGGGGACGGGATACCTTGACAGCGGGGTGCGCCGCGGAGGAGCCCCTTTCCAATCCAACCAATCAACCCAATCCAATCATGGGCTTTCTCGACGATCTCTACCAGGAACACGGCCGGTCCGTGCAGGAACGCGTCTCCACCGAACTCGGCATCCCGCCCGACAAAGCCGCCCGCGCCTTGCCCACGGTGGCTCCCATCATCCTCGCCGGGCTGAGACGGGAAATGGACAAAGGTGGCCCGGCCCACATCGAATCGAGGATCCATGACCTCAATAACAATGGCATCCCGGACGACGAGGAAGTCGGGGGTCTGCTGGGCGGCAAAGGCAAGGAAGCCTCCGCCCTGATGGCGAATCAACTTGGGATCTCCGGGGCCGCCGCGTCCAAACTGATTCCCATGCTGGCCCCGATCATCATCGGCATGCTGATGAAAAAAGGCGGCGGCGCGGCGGGAGGCCAGGCCGGAGCGGGTGGAGCCGGCGGCGGACTCGGCGGCATGGCTGCGATCCTCGACCGCAATGGCGACGGCAGCATTCTCGACGACCTCAGTGGCCTGATTTCGAAAGGCGGGGTGGGCGACCTGCCCGCCACTGGCGGGGCCGGCAAAAGCGGCTGCCTCGGGGCGATCCTCGGCGGACTGCTGGGCGGGAAGAAGTAGTTTTCAGCCGCGGAACGAGGTTTAACCGCAGAGACGCAGAGAACGCGGAGGGAAATTGAATCGGAGATTTTGCATTCTCTGCATTCTCTGCATTCTCTGCGTTCTCTGCGTTCTCTGCGTCTCTGCGGTTAAAAATATCCCGCCATTCCTTGGCTCCTTCCGCTGCTTCCCGTCACGCCGGGGCCAGCGCGCGGGTGTCCTTCAATCCCAGGCTCGCATAGATCTCGCGCGTGGCGCTGGACTGATTGAGCGTGTAGAAATGGATGCCGGAGACGTTGTTATTCAGCAGATCCGCGCATTGCTCGGTGGCATAATGCAGGCCCACCCGGCGGACCGCTTCGGGGTCGCTGCCGGCGCGCTGCAGGGCCTTCAGGAGGCGGGCCGGGAACACCGAGCCGCCTGACAAATCTGCCATTCGTTTCATCCCGTTGGTGGTGGTGATGGGCATGATGCCAGCGATGATCGGCACGTGGATGCCAGCCAGGGCGCAGCGCTCGCGGAAGTCGTAGAAGTCGTGATTGTCGAAGAATAGCTGGGTGCAGATGTAATCGGCGCCGGCATCCACCTTGGCCTTGAGATGGTCCATCTCCACCAGACGGTTCGGCGTCAGGGGATGACCCTCCGGGAAACCGGCCACGCCAATCCCAAACCCACGTTTGTCAGGATGCGCCCCGGTGTGATTGAAGCGTTTGATAAACTTGACCAGATCGGCGGCATACTGGAAAGCATCCTTGGAGCGGTCATACCCTTCCAGATTGCCCGGAGGATCGCCGCGCAGCGCGAGGATATTGCTGACGCCCGCCGCCGCATACCGCTCCAGGATTTCCGCGATCTCTTTTTCCTGATGGCACACACAGGTCAGGTGCGGAACCGGATCCAGCGCGGTGGTTTTTTTCAGGCGCACCACCAGGTCGTGGGTCATTTCCCGTGTCCCGCCGCCCGCCCCATAGGTCACGCTGACAAAATTGGGCTGGTAAGGTTCCAGCTGGGCGATGGTTTCATACAGCCGCTCCACCGCCTCGGCGGTCTTGGGCGGGAAAAATTCGAAGGAAAGCGTGGTGGGCGTGGCAGCCAGGATATCGGAGATGTGCATGGGAAAATCGGACCGTGCGGAGGACGCGGATTATCGCACGCGGCGGCAACTCCTCAAACCCTAATAATCGGACTGACGCCATCCGGCGTCCATGGGCCCGGGCGCCAGCACCGGGGCAACAAAAAACCGGCGGCCCTGGATGTCAGGAGCCGCCGGCTGGTTCCTTCAGGAATTATTTCTTCTCGCGGTGCACGTCATGGCAGGACTTGCAGTTGGCGGCGGCTTTCACCGCGGCACCGGCATCGGCATCGCCTTTTTCCAGCTTCTCGCCGGCGAGGACGAGGGCCGCGGTTTTCTCCTTCCAGGAGACTTCCTCCCCTTTGGAGGGTTTGGCAGGGCTGAGGGACTTCAGCGCCGCGAGCAGTTTGGTGGCTTCATCCTTGGACAATTCGCCCTTGGTGGCTTTTTTGATGTCGGAGGTGTCGCCCTTGAAGTGATCCTTCATCACCTGACCGATGGGGGATTCCTCTTTCTTAAGAGCCTGTTGAAAAAAGGGCTGCGCTTCGGGACCGGCTGAAAACCGGAGCCGGGCGGCGGGCCGGAATAAAGATCAGGATCAGGACGGGAGTT
>JAYUWQ010000957.1:0-6994 GCA_043753485.1 bacterium | reverse complement strand
TGACCGGTCTGCCGCCGACCCCGGCGGATGTCGAAGCCTTCCTCGCTGACGCCTCGCCGGTCGCTTATGAAAAAGTGGTGGACCGGCTGCTCGCCTCTCCCGCTTATGGGGAACGCATGGCCATTCCCTGGCTGGATGCCGCCCGTTATGCCGACAGCAATGGTTTCCAACAGGACGGCGATACCTTCCAGTGGGTCTGGCGCGACTGGGTGGTGCGGGCGCTCAACAGCGACATGCCTTTCGATCAGTTTGGCACCTGGCAACTCGCGGGCGATTTGCTCCCGGGCGCCACCACCGATCAGAAAATTGCCACCGCCTTCAACCGGAACCACCTGCTGAATGGCGAGGGCGGGGCTATTGCCGAGGAGCAGCGCAACGTGGTGCTGTTCGACCGCGTGGATGTCACCAGCACCGTCTTCCTCGGCCTCACCATGGCCTGTGCCCAGTGCCACGATCACAAGTATGATCCGATGACCCAGAAGGACTACTACAGCCTGATGGCTGGCTTTAACAACATCCCGGAAAGCGGCGTCCCCACTTTTTATTCCACCCGCATCCGGGTGGGCCCGCCGGTGGTGGAGCTGTCCACGCCCGAATATGAAAAGGGGATGGCCAAACTGCAGCAGCAGGAAACAGCATTAAAAACCGCCGCCGGACCGGAGTGGGAATCCCGCCGCAATGCCCTGCAAAAGGAATGGGAAGACCAATTGATTGCCGCCGCGAAACCGGAGGAGGATAACTGGAAACGGCTCATCCTCGATGTCCGTGAGGCCCCGGCGGACAAACCCAACAAATATGCCGCGGGCCGCGTCCGGACGGAATTTGACGACCGCCGCCTCTCTGCGGTGGCGGGCCATGAGGATATCAAAAAGATCATCGCCGCGCAATCCGCACTCCGGACTTACAAGGCCGAGGAACTCCCCCGCGTCATGGTGATGGAGGAAACCAAACCCCGCGACACACATATCCTCAGCCGGGGAAACTACGAACAGCCTCTCGAAAAAGTGGGGTTCGCGGTGCCGGCCTTCCTGCCCGCAATGCCCGCCGGAGCGCCGGCCAACCGGCTCGGTCTCGCCCAGTGGCTCTTCAGTCCGGACCATCCCCTGACGGCGCGCGTCCAGGTCAACCGGCTGTGGCAACTCTACTTCGGCACTGGCCTGGTGAAGACCGCGGAGGATCTGGGCGTGCAAAGCGAACCGCCGGTGCATGGGGATCTCCTCGACTGGCTGGCGGTGGAATTCCGGGACCGCGGCTGGCAACTGAAACCCATGCACCGCCTGCTCGTCACCAGTGCCACCTACCGGCAGAGCAGCCGCTCCACCCCGGCCCTGCGGCAGCTTGATCCGGAAAACCGCCTGCTCTCCCGCGGACCCCGCTTCCGCCTGCCGGCCATGTTCCTGCGGGACACCGCCCTCGCGGTCAGCGGCCTGCTCCAGCCTGAAACCGGCGGCCGGCCGGTCTATCCCTATCAGCCCGAAGGCATCTGGGATTCCCTCGCCATCACCAAGGAACGCGACTTTACTTATCCGTTATCCAGTGGACCGGACCTCTACCGGCGCAGCCTCTACACCTTCCACCGCCGCACCGTGGGGCCGGCCAATATGTTCGATGCCTCGGTCCGTCAGGCCTGCAAAGTCCGGCCCGATCTCACCAACACCCCGCTGCATGCCCTGACCACTCTGAATGATCCCACCTGGGTGGAAGCATCCCGGGTGCTTGCCGCGAAACTGCTCACCACTCCCGGCGACACGGCTTCCCGCCTGACCGAAGCCTTCCGCCGCATCGCCGTCCGCACGCCCCGTTCGGAGGATCTGGCTCACCTCGAAACCATGCTGGGCCGCCAACGCCAGTATTTCGACCAGCATCCTGACAAGGCCACCGCCTTCCTCAAAACCGGTGCCGCCCCGCAGGATGCCACCCTAGCCGCCCCCGAACACGCCGCGTGGACCGCGCTCTGTCTCGGCATCTTCAACCTCGATGAATCCCTGACCCGGGAATGAGGCCCGCCCTTCCTTACCCCATCATTCCGCCTCCTTTCCGTCATGAATCCCTTTGCTGAAAACATCCGCCGCGTCACCCGCCGGCAACTCTTTGGCCACACCGCGACCGGCCTGGGCGCTGCGGCCCTCTCTTCCCTCCTGGGTGGCAATGCCCACGGCGCGGCCCAGGCCGCCGGCGTTCCCGGGTTCCCCAATTTCCCAGGCAAGGCCAAGCGGGTGATTTATCTTTGGCAGGGAGGCGGGCCCTCCCACATTGATCTCCTGGACCCCAAACCGACCCTGGAGCGCATGGCCATGCAGGACATTCCGGAAAGCATCCGGGGCACCACCCGGCTGTCCACCATGAGTTCCAGCAACAAAAAGTGGCCCATTGTGCCGGCGCTCAAACCATTCAAGAAGTGGGGCCACAGCGGCACCGAAATCAGCACCCTGCTCCCTCACATTGGCAGTATTTCCGATGAGATCACGGTGGTGCGGTCCATGAATACCGAAGCCGTGAACCATGCGCCCGGGGTCACCTTTTTCCTGACCGGCTCCCAGGTCCCCGGCCGTCCCAGCATGGGCGCGTGGACCACCTATGGACTCGGGTGCGAAACCAGCGATCTGCCCGCGTTTGTGGTGATGACCTCCTCCGACCGGCAGAAAAGCTGCGGCCAGCTTTTCTTCGACTACTACTGGGGCAGCGGCTTTCTGCCCAGCAAGTATCAGGGGGTGCGCTTCCGCAATACCGGCGACCCGGTTCCCTATCTGAACAATCCTGACGGGATCGACCGGGCGGCCCGCCGCACCCTGCTGGATGACATTCAGGCCATGAACGCCGCCCACCTGGCGGACTACGGCGATCCGGAAACAGACACCCGCATCGCCCAATACGAGATGGCTTACCGGATGCAGGCCAGTGTCCCCGACCTCACGGATCTTTCCAAGGAACCGCAACATATTCTCGACTTGTACGGCCCCGACGTGAAGGAAAAAGGCAGCTTTGCCAACAACTGCCTGATGGCCCGCAAGCTCATCGAGCGCGGCACCCGTTTTGTCCAGCTGATGCACAGCGGCTGGGACCAGCACGGCAATCTCCACACCCAGCTCGCGGTCCAGTGCAAAGACACCGACCAGCCGTCCGCCGGCCTCGTGCAGGACCTCCAGCAACGCGGCCTGCTCGACGATACTCTCGTCATCTGGGGCGGGGAATTCGGGCGCACCCCGTTTGGTCAGGGCGATCCCGCCAAGCCCAACGGCCGCGACCATTTCGGCCGCGCCTTCAGCCTCTGGATGGCCGGAGGCGGCGTGAAAAAAGGACACGTCCACGGCGCCACCGATGAATTCGGCTGGAACATCACGGAGGGCAAAGTCCACGTGCATGACCATCAGGCCACCATCATGCACCTGCTCGGCATCGACCACACCCGGCTCACCCACCGCTACCAGGGCCGCCAGTTCCGTCTCACCGATGTCCACGGCGAAGTGGTCAAGGGCGTCCTGGCGTAAACCCGCCCCGGAATGACGGAAAGCGGCCCAGACGGTGATTGACCCCAGGGGTTTCCCTCCTGTATTTTCGCGGTTCGTCCCTTCCGCCCCTTCCTATGCCCCCGTTCCGTCCGCTCCTCGCTGGAGTCCTGCTCTGCTGTGCCGCCCTGCCGGCAGAGGCCGCCGTTCATATCAATGAGTTCATGGTCGATAATCCCGGCCGGCCCAATGACCGCGATGCCCTGCTGGACATGGATGGGAAAAGTCCGGCGTGGATCGAACTGCGGAACAGCGGGGCCGCCGCCGTGCCCCTGACCGGCTGGGCCCTGACGGATGATCCGGCGGTGCCGGGCAAATGGGTTTTCGCCGCGCCGGTGGCTCCGGCCACCACGCCCACCAGCATCCCGGCCGGCGGCTACCTCATGGTATTCTGCGGTGGATTCGAACGGAATATCGCGAACGTGGAGCCGCATCCCGGTTTCAAACCTGACTCTTCCGGGGTGCTCCTGCTCAGTCAGCCTGACGGAGCCGGCGGCTGGACCACGGTGGACAGCATCGGCTCGGCCGCCGTCCCCTACCCGGAGCAGCGCCGGGCGGTTTCTTATGGCCGTCCGGGCAATGATCCCTCCGCCGCCCCCGTCTTCTTTGAATCCGACAGCCCCAGGGCCAGCAATGCGGCCAGCGGCGTCACGGGCTTCTGCGCCGATACCAAATTCGACATCACCCGCGGGATTTATGACGCCCCCTTCACGGTCACCATCACCAGCAGCACACCCGGCGCGACCATTGCCTGGACCGTCAATGGCACCCTGCCCTCCCCCACCAACGGCACCCAGGCCGCAGCTCCGGACGCCCTGACCACTCCGGCCGCCACCGTTCCGGTCAATGGCACCACCATTCTCCGCGCCCGTGCATGGAAGACCGGGCTGGGGTCCTCCAACACCGACACCCAGACCTACCTTTTCCCCGCGCAGGTCCTCACCCAGTCCGGCCCCCTCTCCTCCATGAATCTCGCGGCGGGCGATACCTTTCCATGGGGCACCACAGGCGGAAGTCTGCGCAGTCCGGCCGGTCCTGACTGGGCGGTGGATCCAGCAGTGGTCAATCACGCCACGGCCCTCAACCGGTTCAGCGCCGATGACTTGAAGCGCCTGCCGGTGCTTTCCGTCGTCACCGCCTGGCGCGAAGCCTTCGGGCCACTCAGCACGGCCGGCACGGCGGTGGATGACCGGGGATTTTATGTCGGCACGGAAGTCGGGGTGGCGGCCGAAGGGGCAGACCGTTTTGCCTCGCTGGAATATCTCAATCCTGACGGCAGCGCCAGCGATCCCAACGCGGCCAAAGGATTCCAGGTGGATGGCAATGTGCACGTATTTGGCGGCACCAGCCAGCAACGGTGGAAAGCCTACAAACTCTCCATGCGCTTCAAAGCCGAGGAGACGGTTTCCCATGACCTGTACGGCGGGGCGGCCGCCAACGAACAGGACCTTTTCATCCTTGATGCCCGGCTGAACCAAACCTGGCTCCATCCCGATGCCGGCCAGCGCACCCGGGGCGACTATGTGCGCGACCACGTGATGGCCGATCTGCAGCATAACATGGGCGGGGCCGCCTGGCACACCAAGCCAGTGCATCTGTTTCTCAATGGCCTCTACTGGGGCCTCTATATCCTGCATGAAAAGCCGGATGAACGTTTTGCCTCGCAATACCTCGGCGGGGCCCAGAGCGACTGGGATATCTTCAAACACAGCGGCGCCAATGGCGTGGACGGGGCCACCCTGATCAACAACGTCATCAGCTCCGGCCTGATCAATCCCGCCCTGCCCCTAGGCTCCGCCACCGGGAACAGCTACAACAATTCCACCACCCTGCAACGCTGGGAGGAACTGTTGGATCTGGCGGGGATCGGCCGGATTGCCCCGAATCCCATTCCGGATCTGACGGTGCGGGCCAACTACGAAGCCGTGGCCTCCAAATTGGATATCGCTGCTTTCTGTGACTACATCCTGCTGAATGTGGTCGGCGCCAATCAGGACTGGCCTCACAAAAATCTCTACGCGTCCATCAACCGTCAGGACCTGGCCGGGAAATGGCGGTTCCACTCGTGGGACGCGGAACATGTTTTCCGCACCACCGGTGAAAACACCCTCACCCAGGGCAACTGGACGGCGGATACCAAAGGCCCCGGGGCCCTCCTGCGGCAACTCGCGGTCAGTCCGGAGTTCCGCCTCGCCTTTGCCGATACCATCCAGCGCCACCTCTTCAATAACGGGGCGCTCAGCACCGCCAGTCTCAAGGCCGCCTTCAACCGCCGCTTTGCCGAGATCGATCCCTGGGGCGTGCGGGGCGAATCGGCGCGCTGGGGGGACAACCGCGACGACGCCAATCCCTACACTTATGCCACCCACTGGGTGACGGAAAAAAACCGCATCCTCAACACCATCCTGCCGGAGCGCGGAGCCCTCGGGACCACCCCGGCGAATTCCGCGCTCAACCAATGCCGGAACTTCAAAGCCGGAGTGGTGTCCTATCCGCTTTATCCCGCCACGGCGGCACCGGAATTTCATAACGCCAGCGGCAGCGCCCTGCAGCACGGGGGAATCGTTCCCGGTGGTTTCCAGCTCGAAATTCAAAACCCCGGAGGCGGTGGCACCCTGTATTACACGCTCGATGGCACCGACCCACGCGAACCCTTCACGGCCGCCCCCGCCGCCGGAGCCCTCACCTACAGCACCCCGGTGCCTCTCCCTGCTTCCCGCACGGTGTCCGCCCGCGTGCTGAACGCGGGCGTGTGGTCCGCCCTGACAAATGCCTATTTCAGTGTCGCCACCGTCCCGGCCACGGCCGCAAATTTGGTCGTCAGCGAATTCAACTACCGCCCCTCCGCACCCACCGCGGCCGAAATCACGGCCGGCTTTGCCGATGCCAATGACTTTGAATACATCGAACTGCTGAATACCAGCGCCTCCCCCATCCTGCTGGAAGGCTGCTCCTTCACCTCCGGGGTCACCTTCCACTTTGACAGCACCACCCTGCGCGAGATCCCCGCCGGAGGCCGGGTCCTGCTGGTGGAGAATCCTGCGGCCTTTGCGTTCCGTCATGGCAGTTCCCTGCCGGTGGCCGGTTCATTCAGCCTCGGCAGCAGCCTCTCCAACAGTGGCGAACGCCTCGCGCTGCTGGATGCCACCGGCACCGTCATCAGGGACTTTTCCTATAACGACAAACCGCCCTGGCCCTCCGCCGCCGACGGCCTCGGCTATTCGTTGGTGCTGATCAATCCCCTGAGCCATCCCGATCATAACTTGCCGGAAAACTGGAGGCTCAGCGCCGGCCCGCAGAATGGCACACCAGGCACCACTGACACCACCAACTTCACCGCATGGCGCACCTTGCACAGCATCCCTTCCGCCGGGGACGACAACGATGTCGATGGCTACACTGCTCTCCTCGAATACGCCCTCGGCAGCCAACCCCGCAGCGCTGCTTCCGTTCCCCGCGTCGAAGCGGGTCGCGGACTGCTCACGATC
>JAYUWQ010000956.1:0-7003 GCA_043753485.1 bacterium | reverse complement strand
GGGAAGAGATGCCGGTGCTGCGGCCATGGCTTTCCGGAAAGCTGCCATCCGGCTGTTCCACGCTGAGGAGATATTCGAACCCGCGGTCCACCGCCTTGCTGACGCGGGCTTCATACTTCTGGAACACATCACCGGCTTCCTGGGCGGAAGCGGTCAGGACCAGCACAAAGGGAAGGATGGAGAAAAGGCGTTTCATTTGGCAGGGCTTCCTTTGGCGAGGGCTCCGAAGTAAGCTTTGACGAGTTCCCGGTATTCCGCGGGAATCTGTTCGGTGCGGGTGGCATCCACTCCATTCAGGGCGCTTTTCAACTTCATCCAGTCATCCTGGGTGAGGCCCAGTTTGGCAAGTTCTTCAGGCAACAGGCTGCTGGCGGTGTCCATCTGGAGTCCGTCTTTTCCTTCCTGGCCGGGTTCGGCGGGTTTGGGCTGGCCATCCTGGGTTTTGCCTTTCCCTTTGGACGAAGCGCTGCTTTGCGAGGACTTGGCGCTGGCCGGAATGCTCATGGCCTGCATCGCGGTGTTCGCGGCCATGGCCAGCTGGTCGGCGGCTTGCTGCGCCGCCTCGGCGCCCTGCTGCATCGAAGGAGCCTTGCCTCCCTCATTTTGGGACTTGGCCGCCTGATCCGAAGCGGTGCCGGCCTGCTGGGCTCCTTCATTCAAGGCATTGTTATGATCCGCCATCATGCCCGCGAGGGAGTTCAATTCCTGTTGCAGGGATTTAAGGGACTGGGCGGCCTGGGCGAGGGCCTCACCACTGGCCTGAGCGGCCTGCTGGCCGGCAGGGGCCGGGGGCGGACTGCCCGGGGAGGGCTGGTTTTCAGAACCGGCCGCGGACTCCGGCAGAGGATTTGAACCCACCCCGGCCTGGGCCGGTGGAGAGGCTGCCGCGGACTCCTGACCGTTCGCAGGCGTGGCGCTGGCGGATCCGGTTTTTTCGCCGGCTGGAGCGTCCGGCTGACCCGGTGTGGACGGCGTTTCCGGCGCCGGGCTGGCGGCTTCCGGGGGGGCGGCAGGTTTGGCATGGGCGGCGGCAGCGAGTTCCTTGCCGGATTGTTTGGCCTGGTCGGTGGCTTCCTTGAGTTGTGTCTGGGCTTGATAGGCGGACTCCTGGGTTCCGGTGCTTTGGTCGATCTGCCGGGTCGCCTGCTCGTGGAATCCCTTGGTCTTTTCCTGCAGGGCGGCGGTCTGCTCCGCCAACTGCTGCTGGGCCGCGGCGGTTTGCTGCTGACTTTCAGGAGTGGTGGCGGCCGCCATTTCACTGGCCAGTTGTTTTTCCTGGTTGGCGAGCGCTTCGGCTTCGGCAGCGAGGGCGGCGGCCTGGGCACTGGCTTGTTTCATCTGTTCCTGAGTGGCCGTGGGATTGGTGTTCTGGTTTTGCTCCATCAATTCCTTGGCCCGCTGGGCCACGCGCCGTTGCTCCTCCAGCCACTGGCGCTGTTCCTCATCGGTGGGGGAAAGCGGAGCGGGAGGGGGAGCCTCCGCTGACGCCGCGGTGCCCGGGGGTGGTTGGTTGGCCGGCGCGTCCGAAGGGGCGGGCGCTGTCGGATCGGGCGCGGTCGGATCGGGCGCGGTTCCGGGAGGAGGATTGACGGCGGTTTGATGGGCGCCGGGAACTGGCGGGGTGGCCGCGGCGACGGCTTCCTCCGCGAGACGCTGCTGTTGTTCGGCAATGTCGGACAGTTTGGCGAGTTGCTGGACAGCCTTCCGGTCCTGCTCCATCTGCTGCTGTTCCTGCTCGATCTTTTTGAGGGCATTTTCCAGCAGATCCCTGGCATTCTTCGCCAATGCGGCACGGGCCTCCTTTTGATCCGTCAGGGGAATGTCGCGGGCATCCGCCTGGGCGGGCTGCACCATTTGCTGGGCGATCTCCTCCAGGGCGGGCGTCTGCCGGGCATAGGCGGTTTCCTTCATCCGCTCTGTCAATTCCTTGAGCAGGGATTCGGCCTCCTGCATGTGGCCGGCACTGGCTTCAATGTCCTTGAGGGTGTTTTCGCTCAACTTGTCATCCTGCTTCAGCCGGTCCGGTTTATCATTCAACCGGCCTTTGGCATGCTGCAGTTCACGTTTCACTTCGTCCATTTTCCGGCGCAGTTCCTCGTGCTGGGCCTCGAAGTTTTTTTCCACCTGCGGGCGCGACCAGCGGTTGAGACGTATCACGATTTCCCGGCTGTAGGCGCGCTGCGGTCCCTGCAGTTCCGGCGGCACGCGGTCGGCCGCCATGAGGCAGACCCGGATTTCCTGACCGTCCGGCACCAGCACCTTCGCCAGATCCAGCACAGCAGTGCCCTGCCAGGTATCCACGCTGTCCGCCAGTTTGTCAGGCAGGGCCTGCGGTGGCAGCAGATACTCCGGTTTATCCAGGGGACGGATGCGGATCTGCACGGCCGACAAGCCGATATCCTCCTTCACAGAATAGGTCAGGGCGACCTTCTCGGTGGGACGCAATTCCAAGCGGTCCTCCGTGGGCGTCTCCAGCGTGATGACCGGCGGGAGATCCGCAAAGGACCGGACCGGCAGGTCCACCGGACGGTTGGCGATGCCGTCGCCGTCCTCCAACTGGAGCGACCACAAGGCTTCGAGACCCGGAGTCAGGACCGTGCTCCATTCGACGGCAGGGGCGGCGGGGTCCTGACTGAGTTTCACTTCCGGCACATCCGCCTCACCTATCCGGACGGAGGCTTTGGCCACCGGGCGGTTCAGGAGGGTCTGCACGGTGACTTTGGTTCCAGTGAGGGCGTAGATCTCCCCGGAAGCTTTGGCTTTCACTTCATCCTGCAGCCCGGTGTAGTCAGGATAGTCATAAGTCACCGTCCAGTCCCCGGATGCCGGGCGCGGCACGGCGGTGATGGTGAAGGCGGCGCTGACCGCTTTTCCTGCCAGCACTTTGGCCGTGAAGCCCTGTTCCACCGCCGGCAAGCGCAGGGTATAACCACTCTCGCCAGGCTGGACCGCCACCGATCCGTCCGGCTGCAGCATTTCCACCACCGGCTGGCCGTCGGGCCCGGTCAGATGCAGTTCCACCCGTTCCTGTTTGCCGCTCAGGGCCACCTCGATACTGAGGGGATCGCCAATGGCCACCACCTGACTTTGGGTGATGACCCGGAGCCGGTCTGCCCAGGCATTCCCTACATCGGCCATCGGGGCGACGGCCCGGGCGAGCAGCCGGGGGATTTGTCCCGGCCAGATCGCGCAGAGCGCCAGTAGGGCCGCCACGGCGCTTCCCGCCAACCACTTGGCAGGGCGGGTGCGCCGGTTGCTTAAATCCTGAGCCGGGTCCATGCGGCCGACATCGGCCACGGCATCCTGGACCACCGCCTGCAGCAGTTCGCGGGAGCCTTGGTCCTGGAGGTCGTGGCCGGCGCCCAATAGTTCCACGGCGGTGGAAATGCGCTCCTGCAACTCGGGGTGCCGCGTTTCCACCCAGCGGGCGACCGCGATGAGGCTGATTTTCCGGCTTAAGGGGTGGACCCACCACGTCCAGGCCACCCAGGCCGTGAAGAGCAACGCGGCTGACGAAAGAGCGATCCGCACCGGCAGAGCCTCAAGGGAAAACGCGGCATCAACGGCCATCACGCCGAGCACGGCGCCCACCGCGGCGGCGAGAGTGAGCAGGCTGCCCTTGATCCATTGCAGACGCCGCACCCGGGCGATCACCTCCCGGAGCCGGTCAATGATGGGCTGAGGCAATTCCAAAATCCGTTCGTCGTTTTTCATACAGGAGTGAAGCGGGCCCCCGGAGCCCGCGGTGCGATACACCGGGATACGGAAAATTCCTCTGCGGTTTTCCCCTATCGTGCGGCTTTTGCGGCGGGCGGCTCCCGTGCCGCAGGCCTGTTGACAGGTTGGGTCCCGGCGTTTAAGGCCCAGCGTCCGCGCAACTTGGAACCCGGTGAGAACCCGGGACAGTTGGCGCTGCTGTATCCGGTTACAACGCCCCAAATCAGCCAATCTGAAAGCCAGCGGTTCCCATTTGAACCAACGGCGGACGGGTGAAGGCGGGGCCGAGGTCTGAAGCCGGGAGTCAGAATACTTGATGGGCGGACTCAACCAACATCGATGCCGGCTCGTTTCCAAAGCCGGTCTGAGAACCATGACCCAAAAAACATCATTGCGCCTGTCCGCAGCGGGCGCGCTCTACTGCGCTGCGACTCTGTTCACTCCTGCCACCAGCCATGCGGCAACGTTTCTGCTTCAGGACGTGACGCAATGGATCGGGCCCAGCGCCGGGCCCGGCATCAGTCAGGCCGCCCTGGTCATCCAATGGCCCGGCCAACCGGCCCTTGCCTGGGGATACCGCTGGAACAGCAGCGAAACAAGGGACGGCCGGGATCTGCTGCTGGCGCTCGCCGGGGTGGACGCCCGCTTTTCCATCACCGGCAGCGGCTTCATCAGCGATCTGCGCTGGGATGCCGACCTGAATGGCACGCCGGATTTCACCTTCCCCGGCTTCAATGGCACCACGGGCGAGTATCTGAATTATTTCGTCAATAACAATCAGCAGACCGATAACTACAACAATGGGGCGGCCCCCGCCGGAGCCCATATCCTGCCACCCTTGGGCAGCCCTTACGATGAGGCGGGTCCGGGCACCTGGGTTTCTTCGAACACCGGCGTGCTGGGCCGTCCGCTGGTGGATGGGTCGTGGGATGGCTGGGTTTACAGCGCCGGAGCGACCGTCCCCGGCCTGGCCGTCAATGCCCCGGCCCCGGTTCCCGAACCCTCCCTGGCCGGTTTGCTGGCCTTGGCGGGAGTGGCTGGTCTGCAGCGCCGCCGCCGTATCGCTTGACCGGCCGTTTGCCTCCATATTAAAAAGGCTGCCCCGGGCACTCCGGGCAGCCGATTCTTCTGAACCATGGATTTATTTCCTGACACCAATTCCGGGCTCCGCACGGCCCGGAAGCAGGTCCTGGCTTGCGGGCTGCTGCTGGGCCTGGCGGCCCCGGCATGGGCCGGACCCTATGCGCCCGCTGCCGGGCAGGCGGGTTCCACCGCCATCCACCGGACCGATGCGCGGTTCAAGGCATGGGCCGGCCGGGTGACGCACTATCAAGTTGGCACCGGTTGCCTGCCCGTTTGGCAGGACCCCACCAAAGCCCTCGGACCCGCGACCGACGACCCGGCGCATATCACCTGCCTCGGAGCGGGAGGCACCATCACCCTGGCCTTCTCCAGCTACATCAAAAATGGACCCGGAGCGGACTTTGCGGTGTTTGAAAACAGCTTTTTGGATGACTACATCGAACACGCCTGGGTGGAGGTTTCGCGGGATGGCGTCCATTTCATCCGCTTTCCCAATCACAGCCTGACACCGGCTGCGGTGGGATCATTCGGAGTGATGGACCCGACCGATGTCCAGGGCCTCGGCTGCAAATACCGCCAGCCCTTCGGCGAACCCTATGACCTCGCGGACGTGGGCCTGGACTCCGTTTCCCATGTCAGGCTGGTGGATGTGGTGGGCGACGGCTCGGCCCGGGACAGCGAAAACCGCGTCATCCATGATCCATTCCCCAACGAGCAGTCCGCCGGGTTCGATCTGGATGCCATCGGGGTGATCCATCCGGAAACATGGCAGACCCTCACCGTTGGGCAGATGCAGGGAGACGCGGTCAATGCCACGACTTTCGCACACCTGCCGGACGGCCGTTTTGTGTTGGGATTGCAAGGCGTGCTCAGCGTGCAAAACGCCTGGGGTGCTCCCGGCCGCACGGTGATCGGCCCCGGCGGTGTGGAATTTGATCCTTCCTTCCTGGCCGTGCGCGACAGCACCTCTGCGTTGTTGGGGGCAGGCGGCGGATTTGGTGGAAGCACCGGCGTGCATGGGTTCAATCCGGGCAATCCGGCGCAGCCGCCAACCACGGTTCCGTTGGCCGCGATTCAGAACTTTTCCGGTGCATGGTGGCAGTCCTCCGTATTGCCGGAAGGAGGTTGGATGATCGCGGGCACCAACGGTCCGGCGGGAAAAAACAATGTGACTTTCGTCTCGGCCGACGGCACCCGTTCCGGCACTGTGACCCGGGAAATCAGCACCTTCAGCTCCGGTATTGCCACCGATGCCGCCGGCAATCTCTATGCTGCGCTTTACGAGCTGTCAGGCACCGATGCCGAAGTTGTTCTGCAATTCCCGGCAAAAGATGTTCGAACTGCCGCCGCAGCTGTCTTCCAAGGCACTCCGAATCCTATACCGAAATCCGCAGGCACACCTGTCTTCCGGTTTGATAGCGCCAGTTCCATCGCCGTGGATGCAGCCGGCCGGGTCTGGGCCTCCGGGTTCAAGACCAACCAGCTCCAGGTTTACGATCCCTCCACCGGAGCCTCGCGCCGCCTCCTGCCGGATCATGCCCCGCTGGCCGGAGTGATCGACCCCCTCTATCAAGTGCAGACCTTCTCCCGGAACGGGGAATCCTATGTGGCGTTTCTGGTTCAGGACGAAGCCGGAACCGCCGGCACCCCCATCCTGCATGGCATGGCTCCGTTGAGTCACCTCACCGTGCCCGAAACCATCGCGTCCTGGCAGGCCTTTCAATTTGGATCAGCCCTCCTGACTCCCGCAAATGAAATCACCCTGTGGGGACATCAGGCCGATCCGGATGGAGATGGCCGGAGCAACCTCCTGGAATACGCCCTGACTTCCGACCCGTTGGCCCCGGACGCAGGCCCACTGGCCACAGGTCAGGCCAACGGCCGGCTGACGATTACCTTCACCCGCAATCCGCTGCGGAAGGATCTGCGCTGCACCGTGGAAGTTTCCCCGGACCTGAGCTCCAACAATTGGTCGCCCCTCGCCGGGGCCAGTTCCGGGTAGGCTGCCGAAAATACTCCCCATCCACCAAGGGACAGGCCGAGCAGCAGAAGCAGCAGGGTGGCTGGTTTGAGCGGATAGCGGGCAGGCTTCATGGCAGCAAGGTGATGCGGAGACGGAGGAAGCGGTGGGCTTGTGAGGAGATGGCCGCGGTATCCCGCAGATTCACCGATTGCACCGGCCCTGCCGGGGTCTCGGTAATGA
>JAYUWQ010000955.1:0-2769 GCA_043753485.1 bacterium | reverse complement strand
CGCCAATGGTAGTCGGACGACAGGTCCCGCGAGAGTAGGTCGTTGCCAGATTAACAGCCCGCCCACAGCAATGTGGACGGGCTGTCCCCGTTCAGGGGGATTGTCCCGCCTTCGTGCTGCTCCCGGACGGTAGTTGGATGCGCTTCGTCTCGAGCCCTGTGCATAAGGGGTTCTGGCCCTTTCGGGAGGGACCCAAATTTCCGATCATCACGCAGCCTGATTTTCCGGTAGGCGGCAATGATTTTTGACGTAGGCTGCTGTTTCAATCCTGCCCCAATTTCACAATGCCCCAACTTTATTACGCTGGTCCCAATCGCCAACCACTGCCTGTTGCAGACGATGTGGTGGATGCCATGCTCAATATAGGCTCCCTCACACGTGATTCCTTGGTTTGGGAAGAAGGAATGACCGAATGGAAACCTCTCCATGTGGTGCGGCCTGACCTCATCAAAACCGGTCAGCTCAATCTCCCTGGCGGCATCCCACCCCTGAATGTCATGCCGGTCGGTGGAGCACTGCGAGCACACGAGATTGATTACAAGATCATGGGCGATGACATGCAGATTGTGGAGATCGAACTGGATCCCGGAGAAACGGTAATCGCCGAAGCGGGGTCAATGAATTACATGGAAGCTGGCATTCAGTTCGAAACCAAAATGGGGGATGGATCCAATCCCAAGGCTGGGTTCATGGACAAGCTGATGAGTGTAGGGAAGCGGGTGCTTACGGGCGAAAGTCTTTTTATGACCCATTTTACCAATCGTGCATCACAGAAGCAGTTGGTTGCTTTTGCCGCACCCTATCCGGGTAAAATCATCCCGATGGATCTGACTCACTTCAACGGGGAGCTGTTCTGCCAGAAGGACGCTTTTTTGTGTGCTGCCTTTGGCACCAAAGTGGGCATCGCCTTTGCGCAGAAGCTCGGAGTCGGTTTCTTCGGCGGCGAAGGATTCATCCTTCAGCGTTTGAACGGGGATGGGAAAGCCTTTATCCACGCCGGCGGGACCATCGTCAAAAAGGAACTGAAAGGGGACACCCTGCTGGTGGACACTGGATGCCTGGTTGCCTTCACTCAAGGGGTGCAATATGATATTCAACGGTCCGGAAATTTGAAGAGCATGGTTTTTGGGGGGGAAGGCCTGTTTTTGGCCACCCTCCGTGGCCATGGAACGGTCTGGTTGCAGAGTTTGCCGTTCTCCCGTCTGGCCGACCGGGTTCTGGCGAATGCCCGTGGCACCGCCAGCAACGATTCCGGCTCCGTGCTCGGTGGTCTTGGTAATCTGTTCAGTGACCGCTGAGTTTGAACAATCCGCCCTCCACCCGGTCTATTCCGGCTCACGCTTCGTTTCTTTATCCTGAACTATGTCTTCGATCGCCCATCGTATGAATGATATGCTGCTTCGCGCGGCAGAAGCCGGCGGAGCCGAGGACATGGAGGCCGTGGCCAAACTGATCACCGATTCAAATCAGGCGCAGCGCCCGGTGGTGGAGGATTTGCTGGATGCCCGACTGGCCACAGAGGAGGATTTTCTGGGTGCTTTGAGCGCATCATTGGGACTCCCTTGGGAGGCGGAGTTGAAACCGCGGAATTCCCGGCGATTGAAGGATGTCTGTTCCTCTTCGGTGGCCTTGCGCCACCGGTTGCTTCCTTTGTGGTTTGGGGACCCGTCTTCCCAGCAGCAGGATGAAAACGGTGATCTCACGCCTGAGGCGCAATCCGCCAACGATACTGCGGGCGACAGCGGGCCCAAAGTTTTGGCGCTCTGCACCTACGACCCATTCAATTTCCATGCCCGGCAGGCGGTGACCCAGGCCATCCCCTACCAAATCCAGTGGCACATGGCCAGCCGGACCCGGTTGCTCCAGGGCATTCAAAAACTTTACGGGGTTGGGGCAGATACCTTTGATGCAATTTTGAAGGCACGTGACCCCAACGACACGGCCGCGATGGATCTCAACGAGGAGACCAACGTTCTCGATGAAGACGACGAGGAAGCGAGTGTTGTCAAATTCGTCAATGCCATCATCCGGCAGGCGCTGCACCAACGGGCGACGGATATTCATGTGGAGCCGATGGAAAGCAGTTTGCGGATCCGGTATCGGATTGACGGGCTCCTCGTGGACGTGCCGGTCCCGGAAAACATCAAGGCCCTGCAAAGCATGGTGATTGCCCGGCTGAAAATCATGTCCCGCCTCGACATCGCAGAGCGCCGCCTGCCACAGGATGGGCGCATTGGGCTGGAGTTGGATGGCAATCAGATCGATGTGCGTGTGGCTACAGTGCCAACTGTATTGGGCGAAAGTGTTTCCCTGCGGTTGCTCAATCAGCAAAAATTCAACCTCGACAAATTGGGCCTGATACCGGAAGTGCGGAAGGTGGTCGATGGATTGTTGCAGTTGCCCAATGGGGTGGTTCTGATCACCGGTCCAACCGGTTCCGGCAAGTCGACTTCGCTTTATACCTTTCTGAGCGAAATCAACACCATCGATAGCCGCATCATCACAGTGGAGGATCCGGTGGAAAACAAAATCGAGGGGGTCGTGCAGATTGCGGTGAAGCCTGAGATCAATCTGACTTTTGCCAGTGCCCTGCGCAGTATCCTGCGGGCAGACCCGGACATTGTCATGATTGGGGAAATGCGGGACCTCGAGACCGTGGAAATCGCCATCCGGGCGGCTTTGACCGGGCACCTTGTGTTCTCGACCCTGCACACCAACGATGCCATTTCGGGGATCACCCGTTTGGTGGATATGGGGGTGGAGCCATTC
>JAYUWQ010000954.1:0-2771 GCA_043753485.1 bacterium | reverse complement strand
GTGCAAAAGGAAGTTTCAGCAGTAGGCGGGGCGCCGGAGGGTCAACCCTCCTTCTTTTTAGCGAAACGCCCTTCCCGGCTTGTCTCTTTCAAACCGGGCTCACCCGCCGATGAAGGCAAATTCAGAAAAATTACCAGTTGTCCCTTCCCGGAAGTCATGCAAATTCACGATTCGCTTAGCGGCGTATTTGCTCATGTGGCGGAATGGTAGACGCGTATGGTTCAGGACCATATAGGTAATTCTGTGGAGGTTCGAGTCCTCTCGTGAGCACCATTTTCCCCGGCGCGGCAGTGCGGTGCAGAACGTAGTTTCCCCGCCCATGCAGGACCCGGTTTTCGTTAAAGACGCCTTCGCCAAAATCGCGGGCCGCTACATGCTCACCAACCACGTGCTTTCCCTCGGCACGGATATCCTCTGGCGCCGCAAGGTTGCCCGCATGGTCGCCGCCCTGAAACCAGCCACCCTCCTCGACCTCGCCACCGGCACCGGCGATCTGGCCGAAGCCATCGCCAAGGCCAGCCCGGCCACTAAAATCACCGGCGCCGACTTCAGCGCCCCCATGCTCGACGTCGCGCGCCAACGTCAGCTCCCCCAGGCCGAATGGCTCGTCGCCGATGCCATGGCCACGCCGTTTGCGGACGCCTCCTTCGATGTGGTCACGGTCGCCTTTGGTCTGCGGAACATGGCCGACTGGCCCAAAGCAATCCAGGAAATGGCCCGCGTCACCCGGCCGGGAGGCCACCTCGTGGTCCTTGATTTCTCCCTGCCGACCCTGCCCGGCCTGCGGGGCGGCTACCGCTTCTACCTCCACAAAGTCCTGCCCAAACTCGCCGGCCTGCTCACCGGCCAGCGCGCCGCCTACGAATACCTTTCCGGTACCATCGAACGATTCCCCAGTGGCCCCGCCATGGTGGAATTGCTGACCGCGAATGGCTTCGCCACCGGCCAGGCCACGCCGCTCAGCGGAGGGATTGCTTCGATTTACGTGGTCAGGAAAGCCCCGTAAACCACAACAGGGATGGGACGGGGCTATCACTCAGGCTTCCGGAATCGATAGTGCGACACGATCCACTCGTTCCCTTCCTTGTAGCCCCAGAGTTCTGCGCAGGCCATGTAGAAAACGCGCCAGTAGGCCCACCAGCGTTTGGCCTGGTCCGCGCCGTAGGTTTGCTCAAAAAGCGGCCAGATCTCCTCACGGTGGGCATCCATGTTGGCCAGCCAGGCATTGCTGGTTTTTTCGTAGTGCTGCCCGTTGACGCACCAGTGGTCCTCGATCCGCAGATCGTGCTGGAAATAAAGCAGCAGGTCATCGCTCGGCATCTGCCCGCCCGCGAAAAAGTAGCGGGTCATCCAGTCGGAAGGCCCCTTGTCCACATAATGATAGGCAAATTCACGGTGGGTGAAAATGTGAACAAATAGTTTTCCGCCCGGCACCAGCCATGAGGCTACCCTGGCGAGCAGCTTCTGATAGTTCTTCATGTGCTCGAACATCTCCACACTCACCGCCCGGTCGAAGCGCTCCTCCGTGTCGAACACGTTCATGTCGCAGGTCACGATAGTCAGGTTTTTAAAACCCTTCTCCGCCGCCACCGCATCGATGTGCGCCTTCTGGGTCCGGCTGTTGGACACGGCAGTGATCCTGGCATTCGGATAGTGCTCCGCCATCCAGAGCGACAGCGATCCCCAGCCGCAGCCCATCTCCAAAATCCGCTGCCCGTCCGCCAATTCCGCCCGTTGGCAGGTCAGCGACAGCATATTTTCCTCCGCCTCATCCAGCGTCGTGGTGTTTTCCAACCACAGTCCGGAACTGTATTTCAGGCGTTTCCCGAGGCATCGTTGGTAAAATAAAGTCGGCACCTCGTAGTGCTGCACATTCGCCGCCTGGGTCTGCTCCGCGATCCCCCGCGTCTTCAAATCCGCGATGTAGTCCAGCAGCGCTGCCTTTTGCGAAGCCACATCCGGCCGGGTGTGTTCCTTGATGGTGCCAGCCAGCAAATGCCGGATGCCAGCGCGCACCAGCACGTCGGGCACCACGTTGGATTCAATGAGGGAGTCGAGATTGATCATGGGCGCTGATTTCAATGTCACCTTTCCAGCAGAAAAGGTGTCTCAACCATACCGGATACCGGGCCGGATTGGATGCCGGAAATTTCCTGAAAAGATTTGCCAGCGACCTCCAACAGTTACCCGGGTCGGCCACTCCACGGTCCATCCGGGTATTGTGCTTGAACTCATGGCCTGTCGCCGGGCAACAGAGCTTATCTGATTTTATTAGAGTTCTTTCCGGGCAGTTGCTTGCCTGCCGTTCTGAGACTCTGCATTGGCATGGGGGAAACCGGAACGGGTACTGGAACCGAAGCCTTCGGCGGATTGGCTGGATATCTTATCCATGCCAAAACCAATGAAATGATGCTGATGATGCAGCCGCCCCGGAAGACAACGCCTCCAAATATCTGGGGATCAGGGCCGTGGTGCGAACCGTGGCCCGCCCCCATCGCCATTCCAAACGCGGTCGCGGCCAAGAAGGCCAGCGCTACCATGCAAACCAAAAGCATGATAACCATACGCAACCAGCGCCAAGGAACACTAAAAAAGCACACAAAATTGGCAATGAACAGGCGGCGCAATAATCATTCTGTAAAATCGGCGGTTATGCGTGGGGTGGATGGGCGGGGTTCATGTTGAGATGGATTTTGGAGGTGAGCCACTCGTCGCTCTGCTCGCAAAGGAGGGCGGAGATGAGTCGCAGGAGGGAGGCTTCGTTGGGGAAA
>JAYUWQ010000953.1:0-2772 GCA_043753485.1 bacterium | reverse complement strand
GCCGGGCCGCGGCGGGGATCAACTACTCCCGGATGCGGGGAATACGACAGGCCCGGGATTTTCCGGGCAGGCGGTTCAGCCCTGCTTTTCCAAAGTGGAGACGCGTTGCAGCAGGCCACCGATTTTCCGGATGTGGACCCATTGTTTGCGGATTTCCGAGGCGGGTCCGGCGGGGTAGCCCATGTAATGGCCTTTTTCCAGGATCGACTTGGTGACGCCAGCCCTGGCCCCGATGACCAGCTGTGGCCCCAGTTCAAGGTGCCCTGCGATGCCAGCCTGCGCGGCAATAACGGTGTAGTCGCCAATGCAGGTGCTGCCCGCGATGCCGACCTGGGCGACAACCACACAGTGGCGGCCCAGGACCACGTTGTGCCCGATCTGGACCTGGTTGTCTATTTTGGCGCCCTGACGGATCCACGTTTTCCCGAAGCGGGCGCGGTCAATGGTGGTGTTCGCTCCGATTTCGACATCATCATCAATCTGCACGATACCGATTTGATCGATTTTCCGGTGGCATCCGTCGATAAATTCGTAGCCAAACCCATCGGCTCCCAGCACCACCCCGGCATGGAGGCAGACCCGGTCGCCGAGCACGGTGTGGTGGTAGAGGGTGACCCGGGGATGCAGCAGACAGTTGCGGCCTATTTTGGTACCTTCCCCGACAAAACCGCCTGCTCCGATTTCGGTGCCTTCGCCGATTTCGACGCCCGCTTCGATGATGGCGCCCGCTTTGATGCAGACTTTGGCGGGATCCAGCACGGTGGCGGGATCAATCACTGCGGAAGGGTGAATGCCGGGATGGAAAGCCCGGGGCGGTGGAAGGAATTGTTTGACGACTTCCGCGAAGGCCGCCGAGGGGTTTTCGACCCGCACCAAGGCTACACCGGGAATCGCTTCGGAAAAACCGGCCGGGACGAGGACCGCCGAGGCCTTGGTCTGGCGAAGATCAGGCAGGTAGCGCTCGTTGCCAAAAAAACTGAAATCACCCGGGCCCGCCTCCTTGAGGGCGGAAAAACCGGATAATTTGACCGCATCATTCCCCGGTTCGGCCACCCCTCCACTGAGAGTGGCCAATTGTTCGAGAGAAATTTCCACGTGGATTTACAGGCTGACCGCAGGGGCGGCAGGCCAAGAGGGTGAAGGGATCACTTCGGCTTCTTGGCGTCGGCAGCAGGGGCCACCGCAGGAGCGGCGGCTTCCGGCGGGGCATTTTTATTCAGCTCGGTGATTACTTCAGTGCTGAAATCGACCGCATCCTTGCTGTGCAGCAGGAAAGGAACCCCGCTGGGGGACATGCCGCTTTTGTCGAAGACCAGATCGTAGTTGTCACGTTTAGCTTTGTCTTCCACGCGGCTCTTGATGTCTTCGAGGAGGCCTTTGCGCATGCGCATCACCTGCTCCTGGAGCTGCTGCTCGCGGCGGCGGCGGAATTCTTCCATATCACGCTCCAGAGCGCGGGCTTCGGAGATGATTTCCTGGGCTTCCTTCTGTTTTTGACCTTTCAGCTCTTCATTGACGAGCTTGTCCTTGAGGATTTTTTCGATCTCATTCCACTTGGTGATGAGGTCGCGGTATTTGGCGCTGCGTTCGTCCAACTCCTTTTTGGCCTTGGATTTGTCCTCGTTTACCTTCTTCTCGGCATCCTTGGTTTTGAAATATTCCTGGAAGACACGTTTCATGTCCACGATGCCGATTTTCATTTCCTGGGCGGAAGCGGGCGTGGCGGAGGTCAACATTGCAGCCGCGAGAGCCGCGCTAAACAGGGAACGGGTGATCATAAAAAGTCGGTCGGGGATGGCGTCGTCCGCTCGTTCGGATGACAGGGCGACAGAAGCAGCCGCCCGCCAGGTGCGCAAGGTAAAATGCAGCCGCCTCGGTCATTCCCCTACGAATCGAAAAATGTTTGTTGCGGCCCCCCCCTTGCCTTGAGTAAATACCATGTTCCACTCAGGATTTTTTTCTCCCATTCCCCATCATGTCCGAAGTCGTCACCACCACCGCCGAACTTTCACCCGCCCACCGCAGCCTTTTTGAAAAGGCTGCCGCGTCGGTGAAAATGCAGAACGCCAGCTACGCCGTCCAGTTGCTCCTGCCCATCATCAAGGACGTACCTACTTTCCTCGAAGGGCGCAAAACCCTGCGCACCGCCGCCGCGCTCGCCCACTCCGGCAAAAAGAAGCTGCTCGATACCTCCAGCCTTTCGGTGATGAAATTGAAAACCAAGGCGGAGAAGGACCCGGTCGGCGTGCTCTACGACCTGGAGGAAATCCTCGCCTCCGACCCCTTCAACACGGCCGCCAACCAGATGATGTTCGACGCGGCCGTGGCTGCCAAGATGCCGCAGACGGCTTCCTTCGCCCTGGAGATGATGATGAAGGGGGCGCCGACCAACATCAAGATCATGCACAAGGCGGCGGAATACTTTATTCAGATCAACGATCCGGAGAAGGCGATCGCGGTTTTCAATAATATTCTGAAAGTCGACAACTCCGATGGCGAAGCCCGCCGTGGGGTGACCAACGCCAACGCGCGCTTGTCCATGAACAAGCAGAAATGGGATGGCGGCGATGGCGGGAACTTCCGCGACCTGCTCAAAAACAAGGACAAGGCCAAACAGCTGGAAGACCTCAACCGCATCGGCGCCACCAAGGAACAGATGATGGAGCAGCTGGCCTACCTCGGCGCCGAATACGAGGCCGATCCCAACAACGTGGACACCTCCCGCCGCATCGGCGAACTTTACGAACGCCTCGACGACTACGCCAGCGCCCT
>JAYUWQ010000952.1:0-2773 GCA_043753485.1 bacterium | reverse complement strand
GGGAGCATGGGAAGGGGCCAAAACCGCCGCCATTGAGGAACTCACCGCTGAAGATCAGGGCCGCAGCTTGCCCAAACGCATTTTTACGCGGCTTTTTGGCACCAGCACGGTCACCAATCAGGCCGATCCTTCCCTTTTGGCCAGTCCGGCTCCGGTCACGGAAGCCGAAGGACCTTCGTCATCTCCCCCGACGGGAACAGCGGAAAAGTAATCAACATCCATCTGCCGGCACCACGGCAGCCCGGTAACATGAAGGGAATGCCACTTCATCCCAACCAGGGAAGCCAAAGGCCTTGCAACGATTTTGAATCAAGAAGAATGATCCTCTCCATCCCCCCCGGTGACTTTGATGCCTATATTTTTGACTGCGATGGCACTCTGATTGACTCCATGCCGCTGCACCTTCACGCGTGGCGGGCGGCGCTGGAGCAGCACGGTTTTCCACCGCAACAGTTCACAGAAAAAATGCATTGCGACTACGCAGGGATGCCGGGCCCAGCCATCGTCCGCCGTTTAAACGAAGGGTTTGGCACCACCCTGATGCCTGAAGCGGTGGAAGCGTCCAAGTTGGCATGGTACTTGGCGCATCATCATAAGATTAAACCAGTCCAGACGGTGGTGGATATTGCCCTTGCCCACGCGGGGAGAAAACCCATGGCGGTGGCATCCGGCAGCGATGCGGAGATTGTTGTGCAGGGACTGGAAGCCATCGGGATCCTGGAGCTGTTTCAGACCATCATTACCCCGGTGGATGTGGCCCGGGGAAAGCCGGCGCCTGACATGTTTCTGCTCGCGGCAAACCGCATGGGGGTGCCGCCGGAACGGTGCCTCGTGTTCGAGGACGGACTGCTGGGCATTCAGGCCGCCGAGGCGGCGGGCATGGCCTCGGTTTTCGTCCCCACGGTGCTGGGAGAGACCGACTTCATCGGATAAGGCAGGGTCCGGAAGCGGATCGGGTCATCAGCCCGACATCGCTCCCCACAATTGGGCGAGGAGCCAGAAAGCGATTACGCACAGAGCGATGAGCACGAGGATAAACAGTGCAAAGGCCGCCAGGACCCATTTGCTTTGGGGGGAAGCCGGAGGATCAGGATGGCCTTCAAGGAAGGTGTGCAACAGGGCGTAGTTTTTGGTGTTCGACTTGAACCAGGCCGAGAAAAGATCTCCTGCCACTGGGATGGCCCCCACGCTCGCGTTGAGCAGCATGTTGCCCCCGATGCGCACCATCAATCGGCCGGGCACCCGTCGGCGCAGGGCTTCCGCCATGATCACACCGCCCATAAAAGTGGATATGGCATCACCAACGCCGGGGATGAGTCCGATGATAGGATCGAGGCCGATCCGGGCGGTGGTGCCGGGGATTTTCAGGAAGGTATCCAGGACATGGGCGATCCGGCGCGACCAGACACTGGCCCCAGGGCCAGTCAGGGGATCGGAGGGGGCTGGGGAAACAGTAGTCATCACGGAAGGAGAGCGGCGGTAGCGGCAGCATCTGCTTCGGCCTTCAGCCGGTCTTTGACAACCGGGCGTGCTGCCGCCACCAACAGGGGGCAGGCATCGGTGCAGAGCAGGGGCATGGAGGGAACGGCCGGGCCTGCCGGACTGGAACACAAAGCCTTCTCCGCAGGCAAAGTGGTCCAAGGGGTTTGCTCATCCCACGTCCACTGAATCCTGCGGAGGCAATTGCCATCATGACAGGTGGCGGGCACCAGGGATTGCGCCTCATCTTCCCGCAAGAGGCCGGTGATGCGGTACATGCCCGTTTGTCGGCCCAAGGTTTCCTTGAGTGTATGCGGGGGAATCCGGCCATCCAGATAGCGCATCCAGTTTGCCACTGCGGCAGGGTAGAGGTAGTCCAGGGCTTCCAGCAGGTTGGTGGAAGTCGTCAGGAAAAACTCCCAGCCTTGTTTCAGGGTGGGAGCACTTTTGAGGGGCCGGAACGCCCCTGCGGCATCATGGCGCGCGGTCTCCCGGGCTTCAGCCGGCGAATTGGAGCAGATCAAGGCACCGGTTCCTGCGGCCGCTTCATCCGCGTAATGAAAAAGGCGCCAGCCGCCCGGTTCCGGACGGACCCTCACCTGGCCAATCTGACGGCCGCCTTGGTTGATCCAGTCCATGAGTTTTTCCGGGAGAGTTCCTGACTCGACGGGGGTGGACAAGGGCGGGGACGGATGATCCAAATCAAAGGCTTTCACCTGGTCCAGAATCACCTCAGCCAGCATCGGTTCGGTGCCGATGGCGCTGCTGTAATAAAGTTTCCGGCCACGCAGGTTATGGGGATTCTGTTTGAAAACCGACATCTGACTGGCGGCGGGGGTGATCTCCTCCTCGATTCCCAGCAGCACAGGAATGTCCTGGAAACTATGCAGCCCGTCCGCGATGAAAAATGGCACCACGATGACATGGGGGGCCGTTGTCATCGTATCCCATTCGTTCACCAGCGGGGGCTCCTCCATGTAAGCATCCAGCACTTCCGCGAATCCTGCACCGGATGCCTTGATGAGAGCCACCTGGTCCTTGATCGCCTTGGTGGAATTCTCATTGAGCCCGGTCCCGTGACCGACAATGATCAGCGCACTCTCCGCTCTGGGAACCCCCGGGGCCACTTCTGCGGCACGCGCCAGCAGGAGCCGGGTCATGGAAGGGTGCAGTCCCACCGGTTCGCAGTAGTGAATCTGCCGCTCCGGGCCGCCGGCCATCAGCGGCGGCAGCACGGTGGTCCGGCCGGTGAGGCCGAGTTCGCGCGGGATGACCTGCTGCGTGAAGTAACCCT
>JAYUWQ010000951.1:0-2773 GCA_043753485.1 bacterium | reverse complement strand
AGGCCCCGGGCACGCGGCCGGCAAAACAACCAACTACCCCGGTACCGTAGCTCCGGGCCGCCAGAATCGCCCGCCGCAATCCATCGCGGGCAATGGCTCCGGCTTCATCTTCGTGCAGTGGGTTTCCATAAACCCCCAAGGCCGAAATCACCGCCCCGCGCGCGGCGGCGGCTTCCCGCACTGCCCCGGCCTGCGGAAGCAGCTCCGGGACGTGCCCGCAGTGCCTGAGCGCCCAGACGAGTTGATAGCACTGAAAACCCTCCGGAAACCCTTCCATCGATGTGGCAGGATCAGGTCCAGGGCGGATCACCGTGCCGATGGGAATGGAAATAGGAGTGACCATGTGATACTCAAACCATGACTTCGCTCCAGGCTCCAGGCTTTTTACCGCGCTGGTGCATAGCGGCGCTCTGGACGGAATGGCCTCCTCCGGTCTGCTGGGTTTTGCCGGATCCCGATCCTTCAACATTGATGCCGCTATCCGCGGGGATACCCCGCGCCTGACATGAATCACTACCCCGGCAATGGACGGAAGCGGCCTTGTGCGGCAGGGGATTCCATCGCATCATCGGACCATGTCCACGGCATCACCACGCCCGCTCAATGTCATCCTCATCGGCTTCATGGGATGCGGGAAAACCACGGTCGGGAATCTGCTGGCCCGCCAGCTCGGCTTCCAGTTTATTGATACCGATCAACTCATCGTCAAAAAAGCCCATCGGCCGATTCCGCTCATTTTCGAGCACGAAGGCGAGTCCGGATTCCGTGCCCTGGAGTCGGCGGTGCTGGAGGATCTGGCCGGCACCGACCGGGCCGTGATCGCCACCGGCGGCGGCATCATCACCGTTCCTGACAATGTTCCAAGACTCCGTGGTCTCGGCCTCGTCATCTGGCTGAATCCTCCGGAGGAAGTTCTTTTTCAGCGCATCATGCGCAACCATGACCGGCCCCTTGTCCGCACCGGAAACCCCCGCCAGACCGTGCATGACCTGCTGACCTTGCGCCGCCCGCTTTACACCGCCGCCGCGCACCTGGACGTGGATGTCTCCGATGTCACTCCAGATGAAGCGGCTTACGGCCTCGCTGAATCCGTGCGCGTCCATTTTGCCCAGCCCCTGGCGTGACCCCCGATCCTGACATTATTTCCGGCGGCGTAAAACAGCTGGCCACCGCGCTCGGACTGGCGGACTGCCGCATTGCCGTCCTGACTGGCCCGGCGCCGCACGCGGACAGATTCCAGTCATGGCTCGACGCCGGCCACCACGGCTCCATGGACTGGATGGCCCGCACCCCGGACCGCCGCAAGGATCCGCGTGAAGTCCTGTCCGGCGCCCGGTCCATCATCACCGTGGCTTTGAATTACTATCAGGAAAGCCCGCCACGGCCCTCCTGCGGTCACGGCCAAATCGCGCGCTATGCCTGGGGGGATGATTATCATGCCCTGCTGGATGGCAAGCTGACGGATCTTTGCCACTACCTTGAAACGTGGGGCGGCAGGCAAAAGCTCTACACCGACACCGGCCCGGTCCTGGAGCGTGACTGGGCGAGCGCCGCCGGACTGGGGTGGAATGGCAAAAGCACGGTGCAAATCCATCCCCGGCTGGGCTGTTATTTTTTTCTCGCCGAAATCCTCACCAGCCTGCCGCTCACGCCGGATCAGCCCATGGCGGACCACTGTGGCAAATGCACCCGCTGCCTCGACGCCTGCCCCACCCAGGCCATCATCGCGCCCCACCAATTGGACGCCCGCCGCTGCATTTCCTATCTGACGATTGAACACAAGGGTGCCATCCCTGACGAATTCCGCCGGGCCATCGGTGACCGCATTTACGGCTGTGACGATTGCCTCGCAGCCTGCCCCTGGAACCGATTCGCCGCCGCCTCCTCCGAATCCGCCTTCGCGGCCCGGCCCTTCGTGAACCAGTGGCTCCTGCGCGACTTCCTGACCCTCACCGACGAAACATTTCTGGATCTTTTCCGCCACAGCCCGATCCGCCGGATCAAGCGCCCCGCTTTCCTGCGGAATGTCTGCATCGCCCTCGGCAACACCGGGACGCGGGCCGATCTTCCGGGGCTCCAAACGGCCTCGGAAGATCCTCACCCCCTCATCGCCGAACACGCGGCGTGGGCGATCACTGAAATTGGGCTGCGAGGGAGCCCCGCCGGGGCCACCACCGGTTGATCGCGGCGGAACCGGGAAACGGAACGGGGACCGCCCGGGTCAGTCCTCCTTGTTGTAGTAGACTTTGACAAACTTCATTTGTTTTTCCCCATCGAACCCCCGCTCCAGCACACCCGCGTGGCGGTCGCTGAAAGTAGGCTTCAGATGAAGTTCCACCCCCGTATCGAAACGGAGCACCGTGCCGATTTTCTTTTTGGCTTTGGTGACGTCCTTTTTTGAAATCTCGAAATTTTTTCCGAGGGAAACGCCCTGTTCCTCCTCGATCCGGCTGCGCTGCTCAGTGAACTGGGCGACCGCTTCAGGGGTTTTGAGGACTTCGGTCTCGAACTCCTGGAGGTCGAACATTTCCTTTTCCTCAAAGTAAGCGATGGCATCGCGGGCGGCGGCCTGGCGTTCCTCGGGGGCACTGTTGGAGGTTTCCTCCGGCTTGACCTGCTCGAGAAAAGACACGGCAAGGTTGGTATAGGCGTTGGTGAGGAAAGCCTCATCCGGCACGGCATGGACGCCGAGGAAGTCGCGCACCCAGAAGCGGGATTCAGCCCCGCTGCGGTCGAAGGTGAGGATATAGTAGCCCTGCTCGGCAAAGCTGTT
>JAYUWQ010000950.1:0-2774 GCA_043753485.1 bacterium | reverse complement strand
GGGTCTGCCGGTTTGGGTTCCACCGCGAGCGCGACCCGGCCCGGCACATCGGCAATCAGCCAGCGGACCATCTGCCGCCAGGATTTTTCCAGATCCACCCGGGCCTCCGGACTGCGCATGCCCCAGCGCCAGAGGTCGCCCAGCATCAGCGCGGCGCTGCGGCCCCGGCCAAACCGCTGCACCACCAGGGCAGGAGCCTTGTGGCCGGCGGGATCATGGGCGGTCGCGATGATTCCGGCTCCCGCCTTCACCCCGCGCACCCGGTTCATCACCATCAGCGGGGGCATGCCTGACAAACGGGTCTTCTCATCGGCTTCGTTTTCGCGCAGCCGCGCCCAGGCCTGCAACCAGCCTTCGCGGTCTAGATCAAAGGTGAGCGGTCCGGGAACGCGGGCCGCGCTGGCGCGGTCCAGGCTGACCGGCAGCAGATCGCCAATGGGCGTCCGCGCATAACCGCCTTCGGCAAAGGATTCCATCCCGCCCAGCATGAGGAAACCACCGCCCCGCTCGGAAACAAATCGCTGCAGCAACGCGGCCTGGACGGGGGTGAAAAATGCCGCTTCCAGATCATCCAGAATCACCGCGTGATAGGCAAACAGGTCCTCCGGCAGGACGGGAAAGCCGGAGCGCAGTTCTTGTTCATCCAGCGGATTCAGCCGCACCAGCACCGGTTGATCATAACTGGCAACTTCGCCTTTGGCCTGGTCATCCGTGCCCCGGAACAACGGATTGCTGGACTCTCCCGCCCGGCCGAGGAAGGAAAACTTCGGCTCCCGTTTGGCCACCCGCATCAGACCGGTCAGCTGCACCTGGTCATCCCCCTCCAGGGCACGGTTGAGGAACTTGAATTCCCAGTTCGGCCGGCCCGAGACATAGAGCACACGATAGGGCCCCTGCGCCCGGTCCACCACCATCACCCGCTGGTTGTTGGCCAGGGTGGCTTCTTTGGTGATCTCTCCAGTTTCCGCCGCATCCCGCACCGAGAGTTGATAGAAAGAAACCCCGGGCGGGGCGGTTTTGATCTGAAACCGGAACGCACTCACTGCACTGCCGGCCGGCACGCTGCGTTTTTGTTCCTCCACCACTTTCCCGGCGGAGTCGGTGATCCGGGCGGTGATCGGAGTGCCGCTGAATCCCGTGGTGCCTACCTCCGCCTCGATCGTCACCGGTGCATCCTCGAAGGCCGTCTGGGTCACCGACACTTTCCGCACCGACAAATCCCGCGCCGGTCCCTTGCCTCCGATCACCACCGGATAAACCGGCGGCCAGCCTGACAAGTCCGGCGGCAGCGAAGTCAGGTCCGTGGCATTGCCATCGGTCAGCAGCACGATCCCCGCCAAGGGCCGTCCCTCGAAGCGGCGGCTCACCATGGTCAACGCCGATCCCAGTGCCGAGGCCCGGCCAGCAAAGTCCAGACCGGCAAAATTCTCCACATGCTGCAGCCGCTGGTCGAATTGATAGCGGCGCAGGTCGAAGGCATCCCCAAGGGTGGTCTGCCAGGTCGAGGCGGATGGGTCCAGCGCCCGGCGCATCTCTCCGGTGCGGGGCTGGGCGGCGCCTTCATCCGTGACCTGCAGACTGCTGCTGTTATCTGCCAGCACCACCATCAGATTTGCCCCTGGCCGCACCCGCTGCCGGGTCCAGTGGGGCTCCAGCACACACAGCCCCAACAGCGCCAGGCCGATGAGCTTCAACCCGGCACAGAGCCACTTCCGTTTGATCGCCGCCTTCCGGTAGCTCCACAGCACGAGAACTGTAGCCAGCAGCAGTCCCGCCAGCACCGGCCAGCGCCAGAGATCTCCGGAAAAAGTGATGGCAGCAGGGCCTGACATTTATGGTTCCTTCCCCAGTTGCTCGTAATACCGGCGCACCTGTTCGGCATAACGACCCGGCACCGGATCGCGGTCGATTGGCACCAACGACTCCCGCGACGTCCGCCGCGCCAATTCCTCCCGCAGGCGCTGCCGGACTTCCACCAGCGGCTGCATCACTTCGGTGCGCACTACGGCCCAGTCGGGTTTTTTCAAATCGCGCTTCGCCTCCACCCGCATCTGCCGCGCCCGTTCCCGGGCATTGGCAATGTCATTCCGCAGGTCAGGGAAATCAACGATTTCCTCCACCTCCCGCAGCCGGTCCGACCATGGCGCATAACCATCGCCGGTCATGGGAGCCGCCGAACCCCCGCGTCCACCCGCGATGCGATTCCCGCCACGGACCGTGCCATCAGGGCCACCCCCTTCACCCTCTCCCTCGTTAGGTTCACCTTGTCCTTCACCCCTGCCCTGCCCTTCACCGGGGGATTGGCCCTGGCCAGGCTGCCCTGATGGCGGCTGCCCCTCACCTTCGCCCGGTGATTGACCTTGGCCAGGGCGTTGCCCGCCGCCTTCTCCTGTCGCTGTGCCCTGACCCTGCTGGGATGGAGCTTGTGCTGGAGATTGTCCTTCCCCTTGTCCCGGAGCCTCGCCCTGGCCTTCACCTGGCGTTTCGCCGGGAGATGATTCCTGTCCAGGGCTGTTGGGTTTCCCCTGACCCGGGACTGCGGTTTCGGAATTGCCAGGTGTTTCTCCGGGGGCTTGAGCTTGTCCCGGTTCTTTTGATTCGGTGGGATTGCCGGAATTACTGGGTTGGGTTGTGCCAGACCTGGTTGCCGGGGCGGACTGCAAGTCCGCGCTCCTTCCGGCTTGAGCCATTTCCTTTTCGAGATCCTTGGTCAGTTGTTCGAGTTCACGATCCGCGCGTTTCAGGGCCTCGGTGTCGTCGCCGAGGACGTTTTC
>JAYUWQ010000949.1:0-7022 GCA_043753485.1 bacterium | reverse complement strand
TTCGGCAGTCTGGCGATGGCGGGCCCGGGGGGCTTCCTGAGACTGCTCATGGCTTACGACTCGCTGCAGCATCCACCTGTGCAGGTGATTGTCACAGGAGCGCCGGATGCTCCGGACCGGGCAGGCATTCTTGTGGAGCTCCGCCGCACTTTGCCGGTTGGACGCGTGGTCCTTTATCTGGATGGCGGAGAGGCCCAGGCGTGGCTGGCCAAGGGAAATCCGGCGTTGTCCAAACTGCCTGCCACGCCCGGCCGCACCACGGTGCACTTTTGCCGGGATTTTGTTCCCCAACAATCTTTTACCAGCGCGGATGGCATCGCCGCCGCTTTGCAGAAGGCGGTGACCGAATCCACCATTGTGCGGCCCTAGCGGCCCTGGAGAGAGGCTCAGGTCTGACCTGTAATGAGCCTCACGGCTTCTCCGGCCGCAGCAAATCCAAAGGTGCCGGTGACAAATCCGGCGGCTCCAAAACCTTCGGCGCAGTCCAGCCGCAGGCTGCTGGTGGCTTCCGGTTCGCTCCGGCAGGTGCCGTCAGCCCAGGGGAAAACCTGCGGTTCGGCGGAATAGATGGAGGAGATTCCGAACGACTGAAATTCTCCCTTGGGAAAGCCGTGATCGCGCCGCAGCCGTTTGCGGACCCCACGCAGCAGCAGATCGCCCTGGGAAAGGGCAAGATCCCCCGTGCGCACCGCCGTGGCATCCCGCCTTCCGCCCGCCCCTCCAACGGTCACCACTGGAATACCGGTTTGGAAACAGCAGGCGATGATGGCGGTTTTGATGCCGGTGCGGTCCACGGCATCAATAACACAATCAAAGGGGCCGGCGAGGAGCTGGTGGACATTGCTTCCGGTGACAAATTCCGCAACGGCCGTGATCCGGCAGTCCGGATGGATCAGTTTCATGCGCTCCGCCAGCACGGCGATTTTGGGACGGCCCACCGTGCCATTCATGGCCGGGAGTTGACGGTTGACGTTGGTGATGCAGACGTCGTCGAGGTCGATCAGGGTCAGCTGGCCCACTCCGGCGCGGACGAGGGCTTCCACGGTCCATGATCCCACCCCACCCACTCCCACGACACAGACATGCGCGCCGCGCAGTTTGTGCAAACCGGGCACACCGTAAAGGCGTGCCATTCCTCCAAAGCGGTCCGCGTAGTCCTGCGGAAAGTCACCGGCCATGTTCCCAGGCTGGAAAAGAGTTATTCCGTGATCTCGACTCCGACTTTCAGACCATCGCGGTCTGCCGAAGCCTGGACGAGGGAGCGCAGGGCGTTGACCGTGCCGCCCGCGGTGCCGATCAACCGGGGGATGTCTTCCCCATCGGCACTGAGGTCGAAGATAGTGGCTCCGTTCTGCTCGCGCCGGGTGACCCGGGCGGAGTGTGGGTGATTGGTGATGCCGAGCACCACGAATTCCAAAAACTGCTGAATGCCGGATACGGTTTCCATGAAAAATAAGGCGGGTCTAAACAGAAAACCCGGTCCCGACACAAGCGAGGGAACCGGGTTGAAGAAAAGTCGGGGCAACCGGATCAGGCCTTGGGCTGGGCCAGGCGCGTTTTGCGGATGATGCTGGCCACGGTTTCGCTGGGCTGGGCACCTTTGGTGATCCAGTCATCCACCTTTGGGAGGTCGAGCACGTAGTTCACTCCGTCCTTCATAGGATCATAGGTGCCCACCTGATCAATAAAAGGGCCATCCCGGCGGCTGCGGGAGTCGGTGATAACGATACGGTAGTAGGGACGGTCCTTGGAACCTTCGCGCCGGAGTCTGATTGCGACCATGATATCCTGAAATAGAGTGTTGAGGTAAAACGCGGTGCCATCCGGGAGACGGCTGGGCGCGGGGCGGGGAACATACACTTCTCCTAAGGAACGCAAGCCCTTTTCTCAAATCCGCCTCCGGGTGTTCCGGGAGGTGCCTGGGTATGGCTGCGGCATTTTTCCCGGTTTTTCGTGGCCGGCGGGCTCCGGCAGGGCGGCCGGGCGCGGTCAGTCAAAGGGGGCGCCATCACCGGGTGAGGTGGGGCGGGAGCGGGCTTTGGGGCGCCGGCCGGTCATGACGGATTTTTTTGATGCCCCGGGGTGGCACCCGGGGCGTTGCTTGGAAAGTATAGACGACCTGGGCCAGCCTCTCCGCTGTCTCCTTGCACAGCGTAAAACTGCGTGATAATCTGTCTTCCGGAGTTGCCCTCCAATAAACCCACCAACTAAATGTCGAACCAAGAAAATAAGCCCGCCCCGCCGGATGGTCCCGAACGCCGCAACGGCGGCAACGGCACCGGAGGAGACCCGGGCTTCAACTGGAAAGGCCTGCTCTGGCTTTCCATCGCTCTCAGCCTGATTGCCACCGGGGTGATTTATAACAGCAAACCTCCCGGTAAATCCCTGAGCTACCCCGAATTTCTGGCAGCCTTGGAAAAAGGAGAGGTCAGCAAGGAGAAAGACCGTGGGGTGAAAATCATTTCTTCCCAGGGCTCAATGCTGGAATCCATCAACTGGTATCTCGAAACCGAGACGGGTTCGGCAACCCCGGTCAAACATGTGACCACGGTGGACACCGGATTCACCCGGGACCAACTGAATGAAAAGCTCAAGGATAAGGGAATTGTCCCTACTTTTGAGGAGCAGACCAACGTGGGTGCCAATCTTTTTGTGACGTTCCTGCCCCTGTTGTTGTTGGTGGGCCTGGTGTATTTCTTCTTCCGCCAGCAAATCAAGATGGCCGGACGCGGGGCCATGAGCTTTGGCAAAAGCCGGGCCCGTCTCCTGACGATGGACAAGAACAAGATCACCTTCAAACAGGTGGCCGGGGTGGATGAAGCCAAGGAGGAAGTCTCCGAACTCGTCGAATTTCTCAAGGACCCCAAGAAGTTCCAAAAACTGGGCGGGCATATTCCGAAAGGCGTGCTCATGGTCGGTCCTCCCGGCACTGGCAAGACCCTCCTTGCCAAAGCCATCGCTGGGGAAGCCGATGTGCCTTTCTTCAGCATCAGCGGATCGGACTTCGTGGAAATGTTTGTCGGCGTCGGTGCCAGCCGGGTACGTGACATGTTTGAGCAGGGCCGCAAGAGTGCGCCCTGCCTCATCTTCATCGACGAAATCGATGCCGTGGGCCGCCACCGCGGTCATGGCATGGGCGGTGGACACGATGAACGTGAACAAACCCTCAACGCCCTCCTGGTCGAGATGGATGGATTTGATACCGGTGAAGGGGTCATCATCATTGCCGCGACCAACCGTCCTGACGTGCTGGACCCGGCGCTGCTGCGGCCAGGCCGTTTCGACCGCCAGGTGACTGTGTCACTGCCTGATGTGAAGGGCCGCGAAGGCATCCTGAAAGTGCACGCCAAAAAAGTGAAAATGGCGGCCGATGTGGATCTGATGGTGATCGCCCGCGGCACCCCCGGCTATTCCGGAGCGGAATTGGCCAACGTGATCAATGAAGCGGCGCTGATGGCCGCCCGCCGCAGTGCCAAGTCCATCACCACCAAGGATCTCGAAGAAGCCCGGGACAAGGTGCGTTGGGGCAAGGAGCGGCGCAGCATGGCCATTTCCGAGAAGGAAAAGGAGAATACTGCTTTCCATGAAGCCGGTCATGCCATCCTCCTGGAAGTGCTGGAGCACACCGAGCCCTTGCATAAAGTGACGATCATTCCGCGTGGTCCCTCCCTGGGATCCACCATGTGGTTGCCTGAAGAGGACAAGTATACCCACCGCAAAAATGAGCTGCTGGATGATCTGGTGGTCACCATGGGTGGCCGGGTGGCCGAAGAACTGGTGTTTGGGGATGTCACCAACGGAGCCATGGGAGACATCCGTCACGCCACCAAGATCGCCCGCAAGATGGTCTGCGAATGGGGGATGAGCGACAGCCTCGGCATGGTCGAATACGGTGACAATAACGAACATGTTTTCCTGGCCCGGGACATGACCAGCTCCCGTGGTTATAGTGAGGATACGGCCCGCCTGATCGATGCGGAAATCAAACATCTGATCGATTCCTCCTATCAACGCGCCAAGGAACTGCTCATCAAGCACCGCCCTGAAATGGATGCGATCGCCCGGGCGCTCCTTGAATATGAAACGCTGGATGCGGCCAACGTGAAGGAGTTGATGGAGCACGGCCGCATGATCAATCCACCCCGCAGCAAACCACCGGCCCCTCCGATGCCGCCTGCGGTGCCGGAAGCCAGCAGCAATAACGGGCGCGAAGCCGATGCAGAGGATTTACCGCCTGGTTTGGCGGGTGCGCCGGCTTGAAGCCGTTGTGAATGCTTCCACGAATCAACCGCCAGTGCCGCAAGGTGCTGGCGGTTTTTTTGCGGGAATCTGCCAAAGACGTCGGCGAAGACCCAGAGGCGGACCTTCCCGGACTCCCCGCCTTGAAGGGGATTGCACGGGACCGGGCTTTGGGGCAGGAAAGAGCATGAATGCCACCCCACGCCGCATTGCCCTGTATGGAGGGAGCTTTGATCCGGTGCATCCGTCGCATGTCGCAATCGCCCGGGCCGCCAGGGAGCAGGCGGGACTGGATCAGGTTGTTTTTCTGCCGGCCAGGCTGTCCCCGCTCAAAGGCCACGGGCCGGAGGCGGACGGACCGCTGCGCGTGGAAATGCTCCGGGCCGCCTTGGCCGATAGTCCGTGGGCGGAAGTGGACGTGTGGGAATTGGATCAGCCGCGCCCCAGTTATTCCTGGCAGACGGTGGAACATTTTCAGAAGCTGGGCGCGGGCGGAATCCAGTGGTTTTGGCTGATGGGGGCGGATCAGTGGGAACAATTGGAACGTTGGCAGAATTGGCATCACCTCGCTGGCCGGGTGACCTTTTTGGTCTTTGCCCGGAGCGGAGTGCTCCCTCAGCCGCGTGCGGAAGTGAATGCCGTATTTTTGTCAGGAGAGTTCCCCGGGCCATCCTCCACGACGGTGAGGAAAACCAGGCGTGCGGGTGGCGCCTGGGAGCCCATGGTTGCTCCCGGAGTGGCTGCAGTGATCCGCCGGGAGGGATTGTATTTGGATTGACCGGATTCAACCGGCTCCCGGAGTGCAGAGCCCTTTGGGGCCGGGGTGGGCCAGAAATTCGAGAAAGTGCCGCGCCGTCTCGGAAAGCGCTTCCGGTAACAGATGGGCGGCGGATTTCACCGGACCCAGCGGATGCTGGAAGACTTCGCGGTAGAGCCGTTTGAGTTCCATCCGGGTGGCGCCGTCAATACCGGCGCGGCGCAGGCCCACCGTATTCAGACCGGCCAGCAGGTTGGTTTCGTGACCGATACAGTAGGGCGGCAGGTCCGCGGAGAGGGCGCTGTTTCCCTGGACCATCGCCAGATCCCCTAACCGGATGAATTGATGATACACCGAGCTGCCGCCGAGGAAGCAACGGTTTCCAATGGCGACGTGACCGGCAATGAGCACGGCGTTCGCGATAACGTTGAGGTTGCCCAGGGTGGAATCGTGGCCGACATGGCAGTGTCCCATCAGAAAATTCCGGTCGCCGATGACGGTCATGCCGCCGGGTTGGGTGCTGCGGTGGATCGTGACGTGCTCCCGGAAGCTGTTGCCATCGCCGATCCTGACGCCGCTGCGGATGGATTCGTCAAAAGTCAGGGATTGGGGATTCCCCCCGATGATGGCCCCGCGGTCCACGAGGTTTCCTGTCCCCATGACGACTCCCTGGAGCACCTGGGCGTGGGAGAGAATCCGGCAACCCGGACCAATCACCACGTCGTCCTCAATAATGGCGTAAGGGCCGACTTCGACGTCGTCAGCGAGGTGGGCAGTCGGGGAGATGAGGGCCGTGGAGTGGCGGAGCATGGGAAACGATGATGATGGGAAAAGAACGGAAAATCAAGGTGGGGCCTTGGAGCGCGATCCGTTTCGACCCCGCTGAGGCGCTACAACATGCCGCTTTCGCGGAAACTGTGGTAGCCGGCAGGGCGGTCGGGGGTGGGGGCTCCGATGATCAGGTGGTCGAAGAAATTGATCTGCATCAGGGTGGCGGCTTCGCGGATGCGGCGGGTCATGGAGAGGTCGGCGCAGCTGGGGGTAGGGTCGCCGGAGGGATGGTTGTGGGCCAGGATAAAACCGAAGGCGGAATGCATGATGGCCGGGCGGAGGATTTCGCGGGGATGGGCGATGGTTTCAGCCAGGCCGCCCCGGGAGATTTCCTCAATGGCAATAAGGGTGCCGCGGGTGGTGAGGAGGATAATTTTCAACACCTCAAGGGGTTCGGCGCGCATCTCCGGGGCCAGCAGATCATAAATGGCCTGGGGATTGTCGATGCGCTGCTGGACGGCTTCCTGGCGGGCGAGCCGTTTGCCCAGTTCAAAGGCGGCCGCGAGGTCGAGAGCCTTGGCGGGGCCCAGCCCTTTTTGTTTTTGAATTTCGGTGATCTGCTGCCGGCTCAGTGCGGTGAGATTGCCATATTTTTTCAACAACATCCGGCCGATGTCGATGGCGCTGAGTCCCTGCATGCCCGTCCGGAAAAAAAGGGCCAGCAGTTCGGCATCCGTGAGGGCTCCGGCGCCATGTTTGAGCATTTTTTCCCGTGGCCGCTCATCCGCCGGCATGTCGTGAATGCGTTGGGAGGCGTGGGGGAGTTTCGGCGGGAGGATTTCCACCGGCTGCACTGCGGAAGGGAATGGCCCGGAGGATTCGGCCAGGGCGGTATCGGTTGCAGGGGGCTCGGAGGACATACGTCAGGGAGAATTCAGGATGTAGCTGACAATCGCTCCGCACGCCACACAGAAAAGGAATCCGCTGCCGATACTTAAAACGGAATCCTCCCGCCTTTGGGACGGCCTCAGCCGGATTTTCCCAAAGCTGGCCAGCCACACGACACCCACCCCAATGCTTCCTAAAATCAAGTCCGGCCACAGCCACAACACGAACAGGGCTGCGGCGATGAAAATCAGAGTGGGAATCCCCATCGGGGTGGGGTTTGTTTTATCCAGGATCGATCAGGGCACCCGGGGGAACTTGCTGAAGTCAGGCTGGCGTTTTTCGACAAAGGCATTTTTACCCTCCTTGG
>JAYUWQ010000948.1:0-2778 GCA_043753485.1 bacterium | reverse complement strand
TCGTCAGGAACCTGCGCGGCACCGCCATGGAACTGGCGCCAGCCGAACCCCATTTGCTCCTGAGCAAGGAACTGACGCCGAGCGATACGGCGATGATGGACCGCCAGTCGGTGCTGGGATTTGCCACCGAGGGTGGCAGCCAGACCAGCCACAGCACCATCATCGCGCGGTCCATGGGCATTCCCGCCATCGTCGGCATCCCCGACCTCACGGCCCGGTTCCATACGGGTCAGGATGCCCTGCTGGATGGTTATGGCGGCCTGTTGATCATCAATCCCAGCGAGGAAACCCTCGCCGCCTATGCGGTGACACGACGCAAAAAGGCGGCCCTCGAACGGCATCTGCGCGAGATGGTGGACCTGCCTGCCGAAACCGTGGACGGGGTACGTATCATACTCTCGGCGAATATTGAATTCGAAAGCGAAATGGTGGAGGTGAATGCCTGGAGGGCGGAAGGTATCGGTCTCTACCGCACCGAGTTTTTCTTTCTCAACCGCCCGGCCCTGCCCACTGAAAATGAGCAGGCGGAAAATTACGCCCGCATTGCCAGCGCCGCCGGACCGGAGGGGGTCATCATCCGCACCCTTGATGTCGGCGGCGACAAGCTGCACAGCCTGCACGACAGCGTAAATGAAACGAATCCGTTCCTCGGCTGGCGCGGCATCCGGGTTTCCCTCAAGCGCCGCAAACTCTTCAAATCCCAACTCCGCGCCATCCTGCGGGCCAGCGCCGTGGGCCGGGTACGCGTGATGTTTCCCATGATTTCCTGTGTGGAGGAACTCCGTGAGGCCAGGACCATTCTTGCGGAGTGTCAGGATGAACTGCAGGATGAAGGCGTGGTCTTCGACACCAACATGGAAGTCGGAGCCATGATCGAGGTGCCCAGCGCTGCCCTCACCGCCGACACCCTCGCCAAGGAAGTCGACTTCTTCAGCATCGGCACCAACGACCTGATCCAATACACCCTCGCGGTGGACCGGGGCAATGAAATGGTGGCCGATCTCTATCAACCCTGCCATCCGGGCATCCTGAAGCTGCTGAAAAGTGTCAGCGACGCCGCCCGGCGGGCCGGGATCTGGACCGGCGTCTGCGGCGAAATGGCCAGCGACATCATGCTGACCCCGCTGATGGTAGGCCTCGGGTTTGCTGAACTGAGCATGTCAACACCCCAGCTCCCCATGGTCAAATACGCCATCCGCAAGCTCCCCTCCGCCCGCTGCGTGGCCCTCGTGGAGGAAGCACTCACGCTGGGCGAAGCTTCGAAAATCCGCGACCGCTGCCGTGAGGTTGCCTTGGAATATTACAGCGAACTTTTCGTCACCTAACCCTGTCCGCCATCCTTGATGGCCCGCCCATGAACCGACGCTACTTTCTCACCAGCCTGGGCGGAGGAGCAATCTCGCTCACCCACGGTCAAGCCGCCTCCACGGATGCCGCCGCCGGACTGCAGGAGAAGTTGGAAACTCTCCGCCAAACAGACCGGATCCCTGCCCTCGCCGCCGCCCGCTTCGGAGTGGATGGCCTTCTGTTTAAATCCGTCACGGGATTCCGCAAAGCCGGCGGCAGCACGCCCGTCACCGCGTCTGATCTTTGGCATTACGGCTCTATGACCAAGGCGATGACGGCCACCCTGCTCGCCACTTATGTGGAGGAGGGCCGGCTGCAATGGGACGATCCGCTGGGCAAGTTGATCCCGGAATCCTGCCGGAAGGCGCACCCGCGCACCAAGGACATCACCGTCCTCCAACTGCTGCAGCACCGCTCCGGCCTGCGGGCCAATCTGCTCTCCTGGTGGCTCCTCCCCCGCGCCGATCAACGCGGGGAAATTCTGCGCCTCGCCGCCCCCCCGGGAACTGATTGGCCCGCGCCCGGTTCCTATTTGTACAGCAATGTCGGTTACGCCATGGCCGGCCACCTCGCTGAAAAGCTGGACCGCCAGCCTTGGGAAGTCCTGCTCGAAAAACGTCTCTTCAAGCCCCTGAAAATCACCGCCGGGCAAGGTCCGGTGGGCACTGAGGGCAAAGATGATCAGCCTTGGCCGCACGATTCCAAAGGCAGCGCGCTTCCCGTCAATGGCCCCCGTTGTGACAATCCGCCGTCCCTCGGCCCCGCCGGGCGCGTCCACGCCAGTCTGGAAAACTACGCCCGTTTCGCCGCCGACCAGCTGCGTGGAGCCGCCGGCCAATCCGCTCTGCTGCCTGCTGCACTGTATAAAATCCTGCACACCCCCGACCCCGCCAGCCACTATGCCTGCGGCTGGGGACTCGCCGACCGTCCCTGGGCCGGCGGCCGATGCCTCACACACACCGGCAGCAACAACGCCAACTTCTCAGTGGTCTGGCTGGCCCCGGAAAAAGCCTTCGGTGTGTTCGCCGCCTGCAATCAGGGAGGCCCCGCCGCCGCCGAAGCCTGCGATGCCGCCTCTTCCCTGATGATCCAGCACAGCTGAACCCGCAGAAGCGGAAGGCTGGCGGATTTTGCCTGAAGGGATCCATGGTTGCCTGATCAGAGGGGCCTCACGGCTGAATGCCGGGCCTGAAAAAAACGATCTGCCTGGACTGCGCCCTGTCCAAACCGGTCATGGCCGGGGAATTGAATTCAGCTTAGACGGGGGGAACGCAGTGGTCACCCGCGCAGGGCGCGCGGCTGCTGCCAGTGACAGGCGAATTCACCGGCCAGCCCGGCAATGGCAGGCACATCCGCTGCAACTCAATTCCTTGGAACAAAACAAGCCCGTCCCTGAAAGGTCCGTTGCAGGAGAATACCCGGCTTGACGCG
>JAYUWQ010000947.1:0-2778 GCA_043753485.1 bacterium | reverse complement strand
GCGCTGCCGCGCGCCCAGAAGGCGATGGTGAATTCCTCCCGGGTGCTCAAGGGGATGTCGCTGCCGGTGCCGGACCAGGGGTGCACGAGGATGTCATCCACCCCATCGAAGCGGGCGGCATTGTTTTTGAGACCGGCCTGCCAGGGAAGCTCCGGTGCGAAGTTGGTCAGGGTCAGATCATGACTGGAAAGAGAGTCCGGGGTGGTAGGGTCCCCGGCATCCAGCGCCCAGGCGGAGAGGCGGCCTGCATCCAGATTGGTGATAGGGCGGACCAGCAGGGTGGCGGGGGAGCTTGTGTCGGTGCCCGCCGAATTGGTCACGGTGCAGACGTAGCTGCCGGAGTCGGCAGCCTGGGCGGGATCAAGCAGCAGGGTGGCCCCGGTGCCGGTGGCCACGGGGTCGCCGTTCCGCTTCCATTGATAGGTGAAGGGGGCGGTGCCGGTGGCCTGGATGGAGAGGCTGACGGCGCGGCCGGCCCAGAGGGTGCGGGAGACCGGCTGCACCGTGACATCCGGGGGCACAGCACTGACCGGAGCAGGCACGCCAGTGGTCAGGAGTGCCTGGATCTCCGTCCACGTGAGGGCCCGGTTCCACACTGCGACATCATCCATGGTGCTGCGGCACCAATGGGAGGGCGCGAGGCGTTTGATGCCTCCAATGGAGGTTTGATTCATTGTGAAGGTGAGGGCGGTGCGGTTGTAGGTGTAGTTCGTGGCATCGAGGAGGCCATCCACATACAGGCGGGCCTGGCCATTGCGGTCCGTCCAGACCACATGATGCCAGGTGTCATCCAGCACTGCGGATTGGGAATGGAGCGCGACTGGGGCCACATTGGAATCGCTGCGCACAAACATCCTCAGATGGTTGGAGCCATCGGTGGCGGTGCCCATGGCGAAGAGCGGAGTATTGGTGGTGTCGGAGCCTTCGGCAAAGACGCGGAGATCCGCTTGGGTGGTGCCGTCGGCCTTGACCCAGAAGGCCACGGTGTATTCAGGATTTCCGGCGATGGGGAAACCGGTGGTGCGGTAGGCCATTTTGGTGAGCCCATCAAATTCCATGCCCGTGCCAAACTTGCCCGGCACGAGGCTGGTGAGGTCGATATCGGTGCCGCTGAGAGGATGACCGCCCCAAGGGTCGGGAGTGGTGACGGGGATGACAGTGACATCCAGCGACTCGAAGGGCCACCAGGAAACGATATTGGTGGAGAGGGAGGACACTGGATCCGCGGGGACCGCGATGGCCACCGGGGTGGAAACCAGGCTGCCATTGATCAACACGGTGTATTCGCCCTGCTGGGCAGGCGCCACCGCAGGGATCAGGTAGGTGCTTTCGGTGGCCCCGGGGATATCCGCACCGTTTCTGCGCCATTGTGAGGACGTGACCTCGACTCCTTTGATCTCAGCGGTGAACTGGAGGCGGTCGCCCTGCAAATGCGGGCCGGGCCGGTTCACGGTGGCGATCGGGGGGACGGGCGTGACAAGGCCGTTATCCTTCACCTGCTGGATTTCGGCCGGGGTGAGGATGCGGTTCCACACCGCAACGTCGTCGAGGGTGCCATTAAAAAAAGCCACCGGGCCGGTCTGGCGCTGAATGGCGCCGAGGCTCAGGGTGCTGAGCGTCATGACGGGCCGGGTATAGGTGAGGACCGCTGCATCCAGCATGCCGTCGATGTAATAACGGACCACCCCGTTGTCATCGGTCAGGGCGAGATGGTGCCAGGTGTTGTCCAGCGGAGTGCCGACACTTTTGGCGTGATTGACCGGCACGGCGTTCGCGTCCGAGCGGACGTAGATGTCGATCTTGCCGGTCCGGCCGGAGGTGGCGCTGTCCGTGCCCATATTGAACATCGGGGTGTTGGAAGCCATGCTGGCCTCGGCAAAGAACCGCTTGTCCTGCTGGGCGGGGCCATCGGCCTTGATCCACAGGCAGATGGTTTTCCTCACATTGTTCTGGAGAGGCAGGCCGGGATTGGCAGCGGTGCTGGTGTCGGCGACCATCAATTGGCTGGCCCCATCAAAGCTCATGCCGTTCCCGCGCATGCCCGGCACCACATTGGCGGAACTCATGTTCACCAGGGTGAGGTCGGTATGGAGCGGAGCCTTGTCGGGCGTGGTCAGGCCATCGACGGAGACTTCGTCCAGCGGCCAGTAGGATACCAGACCGGCCCGGATATCCTGTGCCGCGGCGGGCAGCAGCATCGCGGAGAAGGCCAGTAAAAGGGTGGGAAGCGGTTTCATCATGCATGGGGAATACCGGAAATACCCGTTCAGGGTCAAGGGTTTCCCGCAAGGTTCCGTTTTGCAGCGGATACTCCATTCGGGTAACGCGGCACGGGGCCGGCTGAAGGCGGCAGCGATGATAAAGCGGGTTCCTGACATAAACCGCGAGATTATCCTTGCCCAAGGACAGAAAATCAGCTTGATGGGTCGGATTATGAGGAACTTTTTCCGCCTTTTGCTCACTCTGGGCGCCTGCTGCCCTTCTGTCCAGGCCGCTGTGCTATGGACCGACAACTTCAACACGGCCAATACCACCAATTTCGACGCCGCTCCTTTGGCCGGTCGTTTGTCGGGTTCGGAAGCGGGATCGACCTACCTGAGATCCTTTGGCGCACAGCAGCACATCAGCAATAACCAGCTGCTGCTCCCGGCGGGCGACAACGGCGTCCGTTTCGAGATTGCCGCCAATGATCCGACGGCCGGTGCTGCGGACCGGTTTGACTGGGCGGCGGGGTCGGCCGGCACCCTGATGCTTGGCGCAGGTGGTTTCGTGGTGAGC
>JAYUWQ010000946.1:0-2780 GCA_043753485.1 bacterium | reverse complement strand
GAAAAATCGCGCCGAAGTAGTCCGGGACAAAAACGGAGGGAACATTGGCCGCAGAGAGATCCTCAGCAGACTCAGGAACGGTTTTTCCCAGCCCACCGCTTGCATATCAGACCTGCCCTCCGCCCCTCCCTTGCACGGCACGTTTTCTGCCACTACAAAGAGCAGTTCCATGCTCATTCTCCGCAATCTCACCAAGACTTTCAGTGCCCGCACCCTCTTTCAAGGAGCGGACATGACCATCAACTATGGCGAACGTGTCGCGCTGGTCGGACCGAACGGAGCCGGCAAATCCACCCTTTTTTCCCTCATCCTCAAAACCGATACCCCGGACGTCGGCACGGTGGAACGCGATGAATGGACCACCCTCGGTTACCTTCCCCAGGAAGGTGAGGCCCATGGCACGGAGACCGCCCTCGATATCGCCTGCGGCCGCGGACATCAGCTCGCCCAGCTGGAAAAACTGCTCCGTTCCCACGAGGAAGCCGGCACCGTCACCGAACCGGAGTATTATGAAGCCCAGTCGAAATTCGACGCCCTGAACCACCCCGAGGTCGAAGCCAAAGGCAAAAAAATGCTCCGCGGCCTCGGCTATAAGGAGGAAGACTGGTGCCGCCCCGCGTCCGAGCTCTCGGGCGGCTGGGTGATGCGGGCCCACCTCGCCCACCTGCTGGTGCTGGAGCCTGACCTCCTCCTGCTTGATGAGCCGACGAACCACCTCGACCTGATGTCGCTCCTCTGGTTCCGCCAGTATCTCAAAAACTACCCGGGCGCCATCCTGATCATTTCCCACGACCGCGATTTCATGGACGAGATCGTCCAGACGGTTTACGAGATCGACCAATCGAAACTCCTCCGCTGGACTGGCAACTACTCCAGCTACCTCAACCAAAAGGACGCCGCCTACGAACGCGCCGTCCAAGCCTACCGTCTCCAGCAAAAGGAAATAGAAGGGCTGGAGGAATTCATCGACCGCTTCCGCAACGTGGCCTCCAAAGCCTCCCAGGCCCAGAGCCGACAGAAGGTCCTCGACAAAATCGTGCGCCTGCCCAAACCGGTCACCCCACGCAAAATCTTCCGCTTCAACTTCCCGCAGCCCCCCCGCAGCGGCCAGCGCACCGTCATTCTCGACAACATCCACCAGGCCTACGGTGAAAAGAAAATCTACACCGGCCTCAACCTCGAAATCGAACGCGGTGAGCGCACCGTGCTGATCGGCCCCAACGGCGCCGGGAAATCCACCCTCATCAAAATCATCGCCGGCGAGATCCCGATCCAGGCCGGCGTGCGCAAACTCGGCACCAATCTCAAACTTGGTTATTTCAGCCAGCACCGCAGTGCCACCCTCGAGCCGGAACTCACCGTGCTCGACGAAGTTATGCGCACCTGCCCCACCCTGCGCGAAGACGACGCCCGCGCCATCCTCGGCAGTTTCCTCTTCCGGAAGGAAGACGTCTACAAACGCTGCAAAGTCCTCTCCGGCGGCGAAAAGAGCCGCCTGAACCTCGTCAAGTTCCTCGTCGATCCGCCGAACCTCCTCCTCATGGATGAGCCCACCACGCACCTCGACATCTCCAGCATCGAAGGCCTCACCCAGGCCCTCGAACGCTACGAAGGCACCCTCGTCTTCATCAGCCACGACGTCCACTTCATCCGCTCCCTCGCCACCAAGGTCCTCCACATCAACAACGGCAAGGTCACCCCCTTCGCCGGCGGCTACGACTACTACCTCGAAAAATCCGGCCAGGAAAACGCCCGCGCGGCGATTGTTTCGCAGTAGGCGCTGGGAGCGCAGCCCCTCCCGGCGGTCCCGGGGCATCGATAAAACATACGCTGAGACCCCACGATGAAAATCGCACTCACCGAAATCAACGCGCTTCGCGAAGCCGGCATCATCGGTGAAAGCGCTATCGGCGGAGCCATCGGCGCCACTTTTTATCTGGAGCCGATTTCGACTTTTGATCTGGATATCTTCGTCCTCTTCGAGCACCCGCCGCTGATCCTCACCCTCACCCCGATTTACGGGTTTCTCTTGAATCGCGGCCATGAAGCCGAAGGCGATGCCATCGTCATCCACGGCTGGCCGGTGCAATTCCTGCCGGCGGAATCACCTCTTCTGAGCGAAGCCGTGCAGCAGGCGGTCACCGTTGATTTCGAAGGCGTGCCCACGCGGGTCATGACGGCTGAGCATCTTATGGCGATCGCCCTCCAGACCGGACGGGGAAAGGATTACACGAGGCTCCTGACCTTTGTGGAATCCGGGGCTGCGGATTCGCTCAAATTCCAGGGCATCCTCGCCCGGCATGGGTTGCTTGCCGCTTGGCAAAAGTTTGAACGGAATTATCTTCCAAAATCATGAGCCCGCTGACCACCAGCATCCTTGAGCAAAAGCGCCTCCGCCGCCAGGCGCTGGCCGCGCTGCCCTTTCCAGAGAAAATCAGGATCGTGGAAAAGCTGCGCGATGCCTCAAAACAGATCGCCAGTGCCGCTGCCCGGCAGGGTTTGCGGAAGTAGCCTCCAATTCTCGCTGAAATGATTGTTTGTCACGACTGGGGCTTGGAAGGTTATTCGGTTACAGACTACGATCAGACCGTTACGCTTCATCTGCTCAGGACAGATCTCGGTCCGCCGATTACACGGCTGGACACCGTTTTCAGCGGCGTCGCATTATATCATTTCGTCCATACACAAGGGGCCATCATTTGTGATATCGATGAAGTGCAAATTGAGAAAATCCTCGGAGAATATGGCGACCGGATCCTGGAATGGCATCGACTGAAAAG
>JAYUWQ010000945.1:0-7041 GCA_043753485.1 bacterium | reverse complement strand
TCAGGTGCGGGTACGGTTCCCGGCTCCATCACCGTGCTGGGTGGCGCCCCCCGGCAGTTGCCGATGTCCGGGGGCGGCACGCTATCCTTGTATTCGTCCAACATTCATCAGGGGGGAACGCTGCGCGCGCCCATCGGGGTGATCAATCTCGGCTGGAACGGCAGTGGAACCGCACCCGTTGATCCAATTTCCGGCACCACCCTTCCCGCTCCGGTCACTAGCCAACTCACCCTCGCCGAAGGCAGCATCACTTCCGTTTCCGCGGTGGATCCGCGCACCGGCCGGGGGATTCAGATTCCGTTCGGCATCAGTCTTGATGGAATCACCTGGATCGACCCTGCGGGAAATGATATCACGGTGAGCGGAGTGCCGGCCAAGGCGGTGAATCTTTCCGCGCAGAGTGTGACCACCGCCGCGGGCTCGGTGATTGATATTGCGGGAGGAGGGGATTTGTTTGCCTACCGTTGGACCCAGGGCACGGGTGGGTCCCAGGACATTCTGGGGTCCACCACCAGCTTTGCCATCATCCCGGGCTATGGTTCCGACTTTGCTCCGTATGCCCCATTCAATCCGGGAGCCCCCAATCTGGGCGGGGCCTCCGGTTATGTGAATAACAACCTGCGGGTGGGCGATCAGATCACGCTCGGGGCGGGGGCTGGACTGCGGGCGGGCACTTACACCCTGTTGCCTGCCCGTTATGCGCTGGTGCCGGGAGCGTTTCTCGTGACTCCGAAGTCCGGGATTCCGGTGGGTTCGGTCACCCTGCCTGACGGATCCAGCCTGGTGTCAGGCTTCCGGGCCAACGTGCTGGACCACGACCGTTCCGGGGTGACGCTGATGGAGCGTTTTGAGGTGGCCCCTGCCAGTGTCTTCCGGGAGCGGGCCAAATACGAAGTGTATTCCGCCAACACCTTCCTGCGCGAGTCCGCGATTGCCCGGGACTTCGCGGTGCCCCGTCTGCCGGTGGATTCGGGCTATCTCTCCTTCGATGCGACCACCTCCATGGTGCTGCAGGGCCGGGTGAATGCGGTGGCTCCTCCAGGGGGGCGGGGAAGTCTGGTGGATATCAGCAGCCCTGGCAATATCCTGATCAACGGCACCGGAGTTGGAGGTGCCAGCGGAACCCTCGTCCTGAGTGCCCCGCAGCTTAACAGTTTCGGCGCCGAAAGTCTCCTGATTGGTGGGAAGCGCACTTTCGGAGCCGGTGGGATTACGGTTGCGGCGGCGACGCGGGAATTGACCGTCGACAACGCCGGCAGTCCCCTGACAGGAAACGACGTGATTCTGGTCTCGCGGGAGCGGCTGACCCTGGCTGACGGGGCCGCGGTGCTGGGCACCGGATCCGGCCCGGTGGACGACCTGCTGTTGGGCGATCCGGCGGTGGCGGGCAGCGGGGATGGGACCTTGTTGCGGGCCAGTGGCAGCGCGGGAGGCTCAATCGCGCGGCGTGGGGTGAGCAATTCCATCTTGCCTCAAATGACGGTGGGAGCGGAGGCCACGATTGGCGGAGGGAGTATTGTGCTCGATTCTACTTATGGCACCAGCCTTGATCCCCTGGCGGTGCTGCAGGCGGGCGAAATCGCGTTGAACAGCGGGCAAATCACCATTGCCCTCCAGAATGCCGGAGTGATCGCCCCGACCGCAGGACTGGTGCTGGCCGGTCCGGCGCTGGACTCGATTCAATCCAGTGCCCGGGTCTTTTCCCTGCTCAGTTATTCCAGTCTTGATCTGTATGGCACCGGCAGTCTGGGTTCGCTGGCAGCCTTTGATTCCCTGACCCTCAGTGCTTCCAGCATCCGGGGTTATAACACTGGTGGAGGCACCGCCACTCTGGCGGCCCGCAACATTCTGATCGACAATGCCACCAACCGTCCCGCGCTGGCCTTGCCGGCTGGTCCCCTGTCCGGCACGCTTCAGTTCCAGGCGGACCAAATCACCCTGGGCGCGAACCCTGTCCTGACGGGAGGGTATGGCACGGTTGGACTCACTGCGGCGGACCGGGTGCTGGCCTCAGGCACGGGAAGCTTTGGCACCGCAGGGGACCTGCGGCTGGAAACACCGCTGCTCACCGCTTCCCAGAGCGCCGTCCATGCCGTGACGGCGGGCGGCACTCTTGCACTGGTCCGGCCCGCCGGGCCTGGAGCCCCTGCCGTGGGTGGATTGGGGGCCAGGCTGAATCTGCAGGGATCGGCCGTCCGTTTGGATAGCGACATCGTCCTTCCCAGTGGGGAGCTCAGTGTGCGGGCTACTGGCGGGGATGTCCGCATAGGCACTAGCGGCACAGCTACGATCAATCTCGCGGGCACCACCCGGAACTTCCTGGAAACGGCCCGTTACACGGACGGCGGCATCGTCACCCTCACTTCCGATACCGGTTCGGTGGTGCTGGGCAGCGGAGGCGCGGTCAATGTTTCTGCTCTCGCTGGCGGAGGCCAGGCAGGCACCCTCAATGTGAGTGCCCAGGCGGGCAGCTTCGATTTCCAAGGTTCCATCCTGGGCCGTGCCGGGGCAGGACGCCGCACCGGATCCTTTACTCTGGACACCGCCGGCGTCGCCGGAGGGGCTCTGGGCGCGATCGATGCGGCGCTCAACGCCGGATCCTTCACCGAGTCCAGGCAGTACCGACTGCGGTCCGGCAATGTCATCGTGGATGGGTCGGCGGTGTCGCATCTCTACCGGGCGACCGCGGATCAGGGAAGCCTCACCGTCACGGGCACCATTGATGCTTCCGGGACCACCGGGGGCACCATCGAACTGGCGGCCAATGGCAGCCTGGTTCTGGCTAGTGGCGCACTCCTTGATGCCTCCGGCGATGACTTCAGCCATGCCGGAAAAGGCGGCAGCATCAGCCTGACCGCAGGGGCCCAGCGCAACGGCTTGATTGATGCCAGTGCGCTGCTTGATCTGCGGAGCGGTGCCACCCTGGATCTGCGGGTGGCAGCCAATCAGGCGGACAGTCCTTTCCTGGGTCAATTGACCGGCACCCTGCATCTGCGGGCCCCGCGGAATGCGGCCCAAACCGATCTCGCCCTCGCCCCGCTCCAGGGCAGCATTCTGGGGGCTTCCAGTATCCTGGCGGAAGGTTATCAATTGTATGATCTGACCAGCACCAATGGCACGATCACCAGCGCGGTGCAGACCAGCATCCGCACGGATGGGGAAACCTTCCTCGGGGCAGCCGGCAGCACCACTGCCAACTACACCAGCATGAACAACCGGATCCTTGGCAGTGATCCGCAGGGCCTCGCCGCGCGCTTCGTCCTCGCCCCCGGGGCGGAAATCATTCACCGCACCGGCGACCTTACCCTCGGTGCCGCGAACTCCACCCCCACCAGCGACTGGAACCTGCAGAACTTCCGCTTCGGTCCTAACCGGGCACCGGGCGTGCTGACCCTGCGGGCGGCCGGCAATCTCACTTTTTTCAATGCGTTGAGCGATGGCTTCGCGGCGGTCACGCCTGCTGCTGCCAATGGAAATTCTGCCCTTTGGCTGGCCCCTCTGATGGCGCAGAATCCGCTGCTGCCATTGAACACCCAATCGTGGTCCTATCGCCTCACCGCCGGGGCTGACCTGGGCTCCGGGGAGTTCCGCTCCGTGCAGCCCCTCACGGCCCTGACCGATTCTTCCGGGTTCATTGCTCTGGGCAAAAACCTCACCCAGGCGGCGGCGACCGGGGGCAACAATGCCCTGACTTCCAGTCTGATCTCCCAGGGTTATCAAGTGATCCGCACCGGTTCCGGAAGCATCGACCTTGCCGCGGGACGCAGCGTCCGCCTGTTGAATCCTCTGGCCTCCATCTACACCACCGGCACCCAGGTGGCGGATCCAACCGGCATCTTTGCCGCCAACGATTTTGTGACGCCAATCATCGCGCCAACGAATTCTCCGCCTCAGGGAGACCTTGGTGTCTCGCAGCAGCGGTATTTCGCCCAATACAGCCTTGCTGGCGGCAATATCAATATTTCCGCAGGCGAGGACATTGAGCGGCTCACCCGGACGGCATTGGGAGAATTGGTTCCTGACTCATCCCGTCAGGTGCCGTCCAACTGGCTGTATCGTCGTGGCTATGTTGACCCGGCGACCGGGAACTACGGAGCGATCACCTACAGGGCCGTGGTCGCGCCTAATAGTTTCACGGATCCCGCGGCTTCGACCTCCTGGTGGATCGATTACAGCAATTTCTTCCAGAGTGTCGGGGCACTGGGAGGCGGCAATGTCACGCTCACGGCAGGCCGGAACGTTTCCAACGTGGATGCCGTAGCGCCGACCAATGCCCGGGCCCCGCGGGGTGGACCGGATGGCTCGCAGCTGGTGGAACTGGGGGGGGGCGACATTGCAGTGCGGGCCGGGAACAATATTGACGCCGGGATCTACTACGTGGAACGGGGGCAGGGTGAACTTGAAGCGGGCGGCAGTATCATCACTAACAGCACCCGGTCCCCTTCACGCAATTACCTGACCAGCACGGTGAATCCCGAGGTCTTCCCGGAGCAGACCTGGCTGCCCACGACGCTGTTCCTTGGCAAAGGATCCTTTGATTTGAATGCCCGTGGCAGTGTTCTGCTCGGTCCGACTACCAATCCCTTCCTCCTGCCAACCGGGCTGGGCAACAAGTTCTGGTACAAGACCTATTTCTCGACTTATGCGCCCGACAGTGCCGTCCAGGTCTCCGCTCTGGGTGGGGATATTACGCTGCGCAATGCGATCGTATTACCTGCCCAGTCCAGCACCAGATCCATCCTGCAAGCATGGCTGGAAAAGGAGAATCTCCTTTTTTCCATCGGAGCAAACGGTGCCGCCTTCAGCCAGCCATGGTTGCGTCTGGGAGAGACCAGCGTTGTCCCCTTCACGAGTCTGCTCTCTCTCGCACCATCCAAATTGCAGGTCGCCGCTTTCTCGGGGAATATCAATGTAGTGGGCGGCTTTACGCTCAGCCCTTCAGCCAGGGGCACGCTTGAGCTGCTGGCAGGTGGAGAAATTAATGGTCTGCAGCCTGCCGGACGCAGCACTCAACCGGTGCCGGGTCAAGATGTCGCCGTGTGGAGCTATTCAAACTTCAACGTGTCGGATGCCAATCCATCGGCCATCCCAGGGGCTTTCAGTCCGCAGTCCTACATCTCTGTGACCGGATCCACCATCAGCAGCAGCAATCTCACAGCAGCTACCAACACATCCTCCACTTTCCTGTCTGGCCTGAGCAGCCTTTTCGCCGAAACCGGATCGACCGGCGGCGTCATTCAGACCAAACAAGCGCTCCACACCCCCGGGCTGCTCCACTTGAATGATGTTGATCCTGTCCGGGTTTATGCCCTCGGTGGCAATCTCTCCGGGCTGACGCTGTTTACTCCCAAGCCGGCGCGGATCTATGCGTCCCGCGACGTCACGGACATCAGCTTTTATCTGCAGAACCTGGGGCTGGGAGACCAAAGCACCGTCACCGCAGGGCGCGATGTCCTTCCTTCCAACGCCAGTTCGCCGCTGCGCAATCAGGCCTTCAGCGCCGGCAATGCAGTCGCTGCGGGACAAACTCCGCTGCCCGGCGATATCCAGGTTTCCGGGCCCGGCAGCCTGATTGTCCTGGCAGGCCGCGATCTTGATCTGGGCACGGGGCCTTCCCTCGCCGACGGCACCGGGGCTGGTATCATCAGCATCGGCAATGCGCGGAATCCCTATCTTCCCTTTGAAGGGGCCAACCTTGTGATCGGAGCCGGCCTCGGCAGCCCCACTTCCCTCACCGACAGCGATCTGAACTTTGCAGCCTTTATTGCCGATCAGGTGGAAGGGGGCGAAGGTGCCAAATACCTGACGGAATTGGGGGTCGCCGACTTTGCCAGTCTTGCTGAAGCGGAACAGAACCGGATCGCCCTGGAGGTGTTCTATCTGGTTCTCCGGGACACGGGGCGCAACTATGCCACCACCCAAAGCTATGAGTCCGGCTTTGCGGCGATTGAGTCATTGTTCGGCGGGGTCTCCGGGACGGGAGATATCCTGACCCAGGGCCGCAGTGTCCGCACCACCGCGGGGGGCGATATCAGTCTCTTTGCTCCAGGCGGCGCCTTGAAGCTGGCGAACACCACCATTGGCAATCCCCTGGTTCCTCCGGGCATCATCACGGAGAGCGGCGGCAAGGTGGGGATCTTTACGGATGGCGATGTCGACATCGGGATTGGCCGTATCTTCACCCTGCGCGGCGGGGATATGGTGATTTGGTCCTCCACCGGCAACATCGCGGCGGGAAGTTCCTCCAAAACCGTCGCCTCCGCCCCGCCGACCCGGGTGGTCATCGATCCCCAAAGCGCGGACGTCACCACCGACCTTGCCGGCCTCGCCACGGGCGGTGGGATCGGAGTGCTGGCTACGGTGGAAGGGGTGCCCCCTGGCAGCGTGGACCTGCTGGCTCCGGCAGGCGTGATTGATGCGGGCGATGCCGGGATCCGCTCGGCCGGCAATCTGACACTCGCCGCCACCCAGGTGCTCAATGCCAGCAACATTGCGGTCAGTGGCAGCAGCGCCGGGGCTCCGGCAGTGGCTCCGGCGGCCCCTGCTGTCAGCACCCCGGCTCCCGCCCCGCCCCCGGCCGCCAAATCCCCGGGAGAAACTGCCGCGGAACAGGAACGGGAGAAGGCCAAGAACCAGGCACCGCCGGCAGTGGTGGAGTCCGTGGTCACGGTCGAAGTGATAGGCTATGGCGGTTCGCAGGAAGAAGAAGATGAGGAGGAGAAAAAGCGCCGCAGGAAAGCGGCGGAGGATGCGGCCGCCTCTCCTGACGGTGACGCAGAGACCACCCCGTCGCCTCCGGCGGCAACGCCTTCCAATTGACCAATAATCAATTCATTCATAGCCATGATGCTGCTGTTATCGCCGGGATGGGCCCTGCTTGCCGCTGGAGTCAGCTTGCTGTGCTTGGTGCCGGCGGCCACCGCCGGGGAAAGCCCTCCTGACGTACCCGCGCTGAAAGCAAAAGCGGCGGCGGGCGACCTTGAGGCGCAGTTTCTCCTGGGAAGGGTCCTGCTGCGCGGGGAAGGGGCCCCCAAGGATCTT